>CAZZWW010000006.1:0-23038 GCA_964657815.1 Vulcanimicrobiota bacterium
GGCCGGCGGATCGACCAGGCCGAGACGTTGAGCGCCATCAGCGCGCGTCCTGCAGGTCGGAGAAGACCGGCTTTACGCGGTCGCCATCGCGCAAAGAGCCCGTGCTCGCCACGACCAGATCGCCTTCGGCGAGACCGGATGCGACCTCGCTGTCGGTCGCGCTGGCGAGGCCGAGCGTGACGGACCGGTCGAGGATGCGGTCGTCCTTCACCACCTGGACGATGGGGCCGGCGCTGGTCCGCCTCAGCGCGGCAGTCGGCACGCCGACGCCGCATGACCGCCTCGCCTCGATCGTGGCTTGCACGAAACGCGAGGGATCGAGTCCCTTGGCCGCCGCGATCGAAAGGCGGGTGGTCCCCATCTGGCTGGCGGGATCGACGATTGCGGGCGTACGCCTCACGCGGCCGTCGAGCACGCGCCCGTCGGACAGGGTCACGCGGGCGACCTGCCCGGTCTTCAGCTCGAGGATGTGAAGGCTCGGCACATCGGCGGCAGCCTCGATCTCGCCATCCACCGCGAGCGTGAACAAAGGCCCAGCCTTCTCCGAGGTCAGCATGCCCTCGAAGGCCGTGCTCTGCAGGACCAGGCCCGAGGCCATGGCCGTCACGGGCACGTCGGCCGGTGCCTTCTTATCCGGCGGGGGGCTCGCCGGGGTCGCGCGCGCGACGACGTCGCCGCGCTTGACCGTATCGCCGGCCTTGGCCAACACCTGAGTGACCCTGTAGCCGGGCGCGACGAACATCACGACGGCGCTGCGCCGCGGCACCAGATAGCCCGAGGCATGGATCAGGCTGGTGAAGCACTCGCGGGCAGCCCGCGCCACGACGATCTCGGCCCGGGTCGGCGTGGCGCGAGCCATGCCGGCGTCCTCGGCTCGACAGGGTGCGGCCGCCAGGCAGGTGCAGGCCGCGAACCAACGGGCCGCTCGTACGGGACCGCGCCATCCTGGGTACCGCATTTCGGTGCCGCCTGGGAAAGAACGGTTCGCGGACAAGCGGAGACCAGCGCAGGAGCAATCGCGGCACCTTAGCCATGATGTCGAGCGCGCGGCAAGCGGGGCGTGCGGCGTGCTTCACGGCGGATGTCATCATAGTGTCGCATGAGCATCGTTGCTGTTAAGGACTTGCCGGCAAGTCTCGCGTGCGAGTAGAAACGGTTGCTGCCGGTTCTGTCGAGAGTCCATCGATCGATGCGAAGTAGGGGACATGCCCGCGGTTTTTTGCGGACAAGCTATTGTTTTATTTCGATTGCATCGGTGCTGATGGCGCCAGCCTGCAGTGCTGCCGCTGCCGCGACGGTTTGCAAGGGCGAGCGGCTCGCCCTGGTGATCGGCAACAAGGCCTATCCCGATAGCGAGGTGCCGCTCGTAGGACCGGTCAAGGCCGCCCGGCGCGTCGGGGACGCGTTGCGCGCCGTCGGTTTCGACGTCGAGGTCGGCGAGGACCTGACCAAGGCCAAGACGGATGCGGACGTGAGCGCCCTGCTGGCCAAGATCAAGCCTGGGGCCGCCGTCTTCCTGTTCTTCTCCGGGTTCGGCGTGCAGGCCGGCGGCCATACCTACCTCCTGCCGATCGACGCTTCGATCTGGAGCGAGGCCGACATCGCCGCCAACAGCCTCAACGTCGATCGCGTCCTGACCGAGGTCGAGGAGCGGAAGGCGGCGGTCGAAGTGCTGGTGATCGACGCCGCGCGGCGCAATCCCTTCGAACGCCGTTTTCGCGCCAGCGGGTCCGCCGGCTTGGCTGCGCCCAGCGCGATCGCGGGCAACCTGGTTGCGTTGTTCTCGGCACCTCCGGGCAAGGTGTTCGACGCCGCCGATCTCTCCGCCGAGCCGTTCGCCGACGACATCGCGCGGGAAATCTCCGCGCCGCACGCGACGGCGCAGGAGGCGTTCCGGCAGGTGCGCGAGCTCGTGGCGCGCACATCGCGCGCCGGTCAGGCCCCATGGGGCTTCTCCACCCTCAGCTACGACCTGCCGCTCGACATCCACGATTGTTACGGCTCACCCGACAAGCTCGCCTCTCCCGCCCAGCCGCAGGTCGCGGCAGTCGAGCCGCCCAAGCCGGCCGCCGCCCAACCGCAGGCGCCCTCCGCACCGGCGCCAGCGCCGGAGGCGCAAACTGCCGATGGCGTCCCGCCCCCTGCGGGACCTAAGCAAGCGGCCAAATCCGACGCGCCGAGTCCGCCCCCTGCGCCGCCTCCCGCGGCGGCAGGGCCGAAGCCGGCCGAGACCGCGATGGTGGCTCCGCCTCCCGAGCCCGCCCCGCCGCCGCAGCCGACGACACAGCCCGACGACCGGGCTCGCCGCTTCCAGATCGTGCTGAAGGATGCCGCTCTGCTCGAGGAGGTCCGCGAGCGCCTGTTCGAGCAGAACCTCGAACCCGGGCCTGTCGGCTCGGACAAGATGCGCGACGCGATCCAGGCGTTCGAGCAGGGCGCCGGATTGCCCTACATGGGGCAGCCGACACAGGGGCTTCTCGACGCGCTGAGGGCGTCACCGAGCCTGAGCCCCTGGGGCGCCATCACGGTCGCCGACGACGTCAAGAGCTGGGGCATGTCATGGGACAAGCCAAGCCGGGCAACGGCCGTCGCCGAGGCGAAGTCGCGCTGCGGAACGCGGGCCTGCAGCCAGGAGTTGACCTTTCACGGACAGGGTTGCGGCGCCTTTGCGCTTTCGCCGAAGCAGTGGATCGTCTCGCATCGCGATGGCGGCGACGCTGCGCGCCAAGCCGCCTTGAGCGATTGCGGCCGGGCCGGCGTCACCTGCCGCGTGATCGGCTCGGTTTGCGCGGACGGGTCAGACAAGACCGATTGAGACCGTGGCCGAGGAGGGACGCATGCGAGTTCTGCCCCCCACCACCGCTTCGCGATCGTGGAAATGGATGCGCGCTATCTCGGTCGCTGCAATGGCGGCAGCAGCTGGCCACGCGCCGAGCGCCGTCGCCGAAAGCGGCAGCATCGGAGGCTCCATCGGCGGCAGCACAGGTGGCAACTCGGGCGGCGGCGCGGGAGGAAGCATAGGTGGCAAGATCACACCTTCGCCCGCGCCTGCTGCGCCTGAGCCCTCTCCGCCCCGTACCGAGACACCTCGTAAGGAGGCGAACTCTCCGCGTCGCGAACGCGCGGCGCGGCGTGCCCCCGCGACCAGGCCCGATCGCCGGGCCCGCGCCGAACCGGCCTTAAAATCGCGCGGTGAAGGTGGCGGCGGCAGTTTCGACGGGGTCTGGACCTCCAGCATCTCGTCGTCCTGCGGCTGGAGCAACACCGGCACGTTCCGCGTATCCCGCGGGCGCCTCTACGGTCGTGCGGCAGGCGGTTCGACGAGCGGGTCGGTTTCACCCACTGGTGCGGTCCACGCGGTGGGACGCTACGGTTCGCTGACGCAGACCTCGTCCGGTCGACTGTCGGGAAATTCCGGCGGCGGAAGTTTCAGTCAGTCCGATGGCTGTTCCGGACGCTGGACCGCGTCGCGCTAGCGCTGCCGCGCGTCTGCGCCTCGCCGAGGCTACGATCTGGCCAAGGCTCCGGGGAGACGCTTCGTGAGACGTCGCATCAGGACGGCCAACGGAGCTTCGGTACGAGGTGCGATCGCGATCCGTTCAGACGAGATGAGCAGCGTGTCGGACTGGAAGGCCCGATAGAGCCGCGCCGCCTCCGGCGAGAAGACGGTGACAACCAGTGCGAAATCGTCGAATAGCGCGGAGAGGCTCACGTAGGCCGCATCCATCATCCGCGAAAGCGCGGCCTTCGCAGCGGGATGATCGGCGAACAACGGGTCGATCGCCGCGGCGTAGCGCCGGTGCTCGTCCATGAACTCGTGTCTTTGCCATTCGTAGAGATCGCTGGCGATCAGACAGGCCTCGGTCGGGGACAGATCGGGCGAGCGGAACGAGGAATGGAAGAAATGCGCCGAGACCACCGCCATGTGCAGCCGCGTCAGGTAGCCGAAGGCGTCGGGCATGCCGTAGCCCTTGTACCATCGCCGGCAGTTGGCGATGAAAGCATCCTTGAGACGCCAATTGGTGTGATCGTAGAGATAGACGTAACCGCGGCGATCGACGCGATACGTTCCGATCGACAGAAGATGAACGGCGAGAATGTAGTCGTTGAACGGGCAGCGCAGCGGGTTGCCGCGCGTGAAGCGGAAGAAGTCGACGATCACTTCGTGTTTGGACACGGCGTAGCACATGGGATTGTCGGCACGGTAGGCGCGGATGCGCGCCCGGGCGTCGCTTTCGAGCCGCTCGCACCCGACGGTCGCTCCCGTCAGCGCGGCGGCCGTGAACTCCGCCGTGTCGGTCGTGACGGGCACGGAGGGATGGGCGATGCTCACGTGCAGCCCGCTGGCGGCACTGCACCCCGGGTCGGAGCGGATCAAGTCGAGGGCGGCCCGGAAATAGCCGGCGGTGAAGCAATCGTCGTCGGCCGCCATGCAGAAATACTCGGCGGTCTGCGCCGCGAGCAGGAACTGCCAGTTCTCGTCGGGACCCGTATGGGTCTCGTAGCAGGTGGCGACAACGTTGGTGCTGCGCGCCGCGAGATCGCGCACGAAGGCGTTCTTCTCGGCGTTGAGGCTGTTGTCGCCGATATGCACGAGGATGTCGTCGGAGCCGATCGCGGCGGCCTGGATCAGCACGTCCCGCGAAAGGGCATCCCACCTGTTGGTCGGGAGAATGATGGCGAGTTGCGGCTTACCCGGCATGACGCCTCTCTGCGAAATGATCTTCGTAGGTCTCGATCTGGCGGATCAGGTGCTGCCTTAGTTCCGCGCCCTTGCAAGGCTGCTGGTAGATGAGAATGCTCTCCGCTAGGGAGCGGGACAAAGTCCAATGCGGCTCCCAGCCCAAAAGGGTCCGCGCCTTGGAAATGTCGAGCCGCAGGGAATGCGCTTCATGCGGTTGCGCCGGATCCCCGATGTGGACCCAGCGCGACGGCGGTCCCAGAAGGGACGAGACCCGATCGGCAACGTACCGTACCGTCTCGTCCGGCTCGGCGAGTGGCCCGAAGTTCCAGCCTTGTCCCGCGACGAGGGCCGGCCGCTCGAGGAGCAGCCGTGCCAGCAGGAGATAACCGCCGAGCGGCTCGAGCACGTGCTGCCAGGGACGGGTCGCACCGGGATTGCGGATGCCGACGGACCGCGCCTCCTCGAAGCCGCGGACGAGGTCGGGGATGAGGCGGTCGGCGGCCCAGTCGCCGCCCCCTATGACGTTGCCGGCCCGCGCGGTCGCTGCCGTGAAACCGCCGCCATGCTCCGCAAAGGACCGGACGTAGGCCGAGGACGCGAGTTCCGCGCAGCCCTTGCTGGAACTGTAGGGATCGTGTCCCCCCATCGGCTCGCTCTCGCGATAGCCCCAGACCCATTCGCGGTTCTCGTAGCACTTGTCCGTGGTGACCACGAGGACGGGGCAGCCCTCGGCGATCGACCGCGCCGCCTCGAGAACGTGCACCGTCCCCATGAGGTTGGTCGCGTAGGTCTCGACGGGCCGCTCGTAGGAGGCGCGGACCAGGGATTGTGCTGCGAGGTGGAGGACGATGTCCGGGTTGGCGGAGGACATGGCCGCGCGCAGGGCATCGTAATCGCGGACGTCGCCGCGCCCGTCCTCGACGACCTCCGAGAGGCACGCATCCGCGAAGAGGCTGCGCGCCGTGGGGATGTCCTTGGAATAGCCGACGACCTGCGCGCCGAGGCGGCCGAGCCACAGCGACAGCCAGGCTCCTTTAAACCCGGTGTGGCCCGTCAGGAAGACGCGCCGCCCTTGCCAGAAGGCGCGCTCGAAGGCGTCGGCGACTACCATACTTTCCAGGGTGCCCGACCCGACGACCAGACCTCCTCGAGCTGGATCTTGTCGCGTAGCATGTCCATCGGCTGCCAGAAGCCCCTGTGCGGGAAGGCGGCGAGCTGGCCCTCGCGCACCAGCTGCTCGAGCGGTTCGCGTTCCCAGATTGTCTCGTCCCCGTCGATACGGTCGAAGACCCGGGGAGACAGGACGAAGAACCCGGCGTTGATGTACTCGCCGGTATCGATCGGCTTTTCTGCGAATTTCGTCACGACGTGCTCGTCGACGATCATCGTGCCAAACCGCGCCGCTGGCGAGATCGCGGTGACGGTGGCGAGCTTGCCATGCCGGCGATGCGCGGCGACGAGGTCGGCGATGTTCACGTCGGCGACGCCGTCGCCGTAGGTCATGCAGAAGTCCTCGTCGCCGACGTAGCGCCGAACGCGCTTCAGCCGACCGCCCGTCATCGTCTTCTCGCCCGTGTCGACCAGCGTCACCCGCCAAGGCTCCGCGGCGTTGCTCAAGGTGGACGAGGTGTTGGTGCGCAGATCGAAGGTGACGTCGGACGTGTGCAAGTAATAGTTGGCGAAATACTCCTTGATCACGTAGCCCTTGTAGCCGAGGCAGATGATGAAGTCGTCGAAGCCGTAATGCGAATAGATCTTCATGATGTGCCAGAGCATCGGCTTGCCGCCGATCTCTACCATGGGCTTGGGGCGCACGGTGGTCTCCTCGCCGATGCGCGAACCCAGGCCGCCTGCGAGAATGACCACTTTCATCGGCACCGGTTCCGGACGGCGAAATCGCGATTGGCCGGGCGAGCCGGCGGCAGGCGTGCGCCTAAAGCAAAAGCGACGCTCCTTCAACGGCCTGCGCTTGACGCCGCCCGGCGGCGGGTGCGGGAGCTTTCTGTCGCCGACGCGATGCGGTAAGGGTGCAGCCCTTGAACGCACGCAAGCACGGGATGCCGATGACCGGGACGGTCCAGGAGATCGAGGCGCTCCGCGCCCAGATCCTCGAACTCGCCGAGCGCTACGCCGACCTCGCGCACGGCCCGAAGCCGTTCGAGCCCGGGCGCACGCCCGTTCCGCCCAGCGGCAAGGTTCTGCGCGCGCCCGAGATGCGCAACCTCGTCGACAGCTGCCTCGACTTCTGGCTGACGACGGGGCGCTTCAACACCGAGTTCGAGAAGCGTCTGGCGGGTGTGACGGGCGTCAAGCGGACGCTGAGCACGAACTCCGGCTCCTCGGCCAACCTGCTGGCGCTGACCGCGCTCACCTCGCACGAGCTGGGCGACCGTGCCCTGAAGCCCGGCGACGAGGTCATCACCTGCGCCACCGGGTTTCCGACCACGGTGAACCCGATCATGCAGAACGGCTGCGTGCCGGTGTTCTGCGACGTCGAGCTCGGCACCTACAACCTCGACGTGACCCAGCTGGAGGAGGCGCTCTCGCCGCGGACACGCGCGATCATGGTGGCGCACGCGCTCGGCAACCCGTTCGATCTCGGCGCCGTGAAGCGCTTCGCCGACGCGCACGGGCTTTTCCTGGTGGAAGACTGCTGCGACGCACTGGGCGCAACCTACGACGGACGCAAGGTCGGCACGTTCGGCGAGCTCGGCACCCTGTCCTTCTACCCGGCCCACCACATCACGATGGGCGAGGGCGGCGCCGTGCTGTGCAGCACGACGCGCTTCAAGCGGATCGTCGAGTCGATCCGTGACTGGGGTCGCGACTGCTATTGCGAGCCGGGTCAGGACAACACCTGCGGCAAGCGTTTCGGCTGGCAGCTTGGCGACCTGCCCTTCGGCTACGACCACAAGTACACCTACTCGCATCTCGGCTATAACCTGAAGATCACCGATATGCAGGCCGCGGTGGGCTTGGCCCAGCTCGACAGCCTCGACGAGTTCGTCGCCGCGCGCCGTCGCAACTGGACCTACCTGCGCGAAGCGCTCGAGTCGCTCGAGGACATTTTCATGCTGCCGGTGGCGACAGCCAACAGCGACCCCTCGTGGTTCGGTTTCTGCCTGACCTTGCGCGAGGACGCGCCGTTCGACCGCGAGCATCTCGTTCGCCACCTCAACGAGGAACGCAACGTCGGCACGCGCCTTCTGTTTGGCGGCAACCTGTTGCGCCAGCCCTACATGAAAGGTCGCGAGCACCGCGCGATCGGTTCGCTGGCCAACAGCGACGTCGTCATGAAGCGCTCTTTCTGGCTGGGCGTGTACCCGGGGCTGGGCACGGCGCAGCTCGACCACGTGGTGGACAGCCTCTTCGCTTATGTCCGCCAAGGCCGTCGCATCACGGCAGCCGCGGAATGACCGGATCGGACTATATCGCGGCGTTCCTCGCCCACATCGGCAGCCGCCGCGTCTACACGCTGACGGGCGGAGCCTGCGCCTTCATGATCGACGCCGTCGCGCGGCATCCCGACCTCGACGTGGTCTGCGTGCAGCACGAGCAGGCCGCGGCCATGGCGGCCGACGCGGTATGGCGCGTCAGCCGCCGCATCGGCGTGACCATGGCGACCTCCGGCCCGGGCGCGACCAACCTCATCACCGGCATCGCCAGCTCGTACTTCGATTCCATCCCGAGCCTGCACATCACCGGGCAGGTCAACCAGAACGAGATGCGCAGCCTGCACGGCGCGGCGGTGCGCCAGGCCGGCTTCCAGGAAACCAAGATCGTCGAGATGGTGAGGCCGATCACCAAATACGCAGTGTTGGTGGAGACGCCCGAGCAGCTGCCCGGCGCTCTGCTGGACGCCTACCGGCAGGCTGTCGGCGGCCGCATGGGGCCGGTGCTGGTCGACGTGCCGATGGACGTGCAGCAGGCGGAGGTCACCGCGGCGCTGCCGGACCTGACGGCGCAGGCCGGCGGCGACGGCCCTGATCTCGAAGAGGTACGCGCGGCCGTCGCCGCCACCTTGCACGACGCCAAACGTCCCGTCGTGCTGTGGGGCGGCGGCGTCGCGGCGGGCGGCAGCGCGGCCGACCTGGCCGCTTGGTTGTGCAAGACCGGGCTGCCCTTCGTCGCGAGCTGGGCCGGGCTCTCGGCCTTCGATCACGCCATGCCGAACTTCCTCGGCCAGATCGGCGTCTACGGCAACAGGGGCGCGAACTTCGTCCTGCAGAACGCCGACGCGCTGCTCGTGCTCGGCAGTCGCCTCGACAACCGCCAGCGCTCCGGCAACCCGGCAAATTTCGCACGGAACGCCGTGGTCCACGCCGTGGACGTCGACGGCGAGGAGCTGCGCAAGTTCGGCGGCGGCCGTTACAAGGGCAGCGAGATCGACCTCCGACACCTGGCGAAGGTGCTGCCCGAGACGGTCGACCGCTCGCGATGGGATGCAGACTGGCCGGACTACACGGCCGAGATGAAGGCCAGATTCTACGGCACGGAGACGAGTTCGACCGCCAGGCGGCTCAACACGCTGTCGCCCTACGCCGTGATCCGTCGCCTGAACGAGATCGTCGCCGACGACGCCATCGTCGCCGCCGACACCGGTGCGGCTGTCTGCTGGCTGCACCAGGCCTTCGCCGTGAAGCGCCACAACCTCTTCACGTCCGGCGGCAACTCGCCGATGGGTTACGCGCTCTGCGCCGCGCTTGCCGCCAAGCTCGAGGCGCCGGACAAACAGGTGATCTGCTACACCGGCGACGGCGGCCTGCAGGTGAACATCCAGGAGCTCCAGACCATCAAGTTCCTCGGGCTCGACGTCGCGATCGTGGTCATGAACAACGGCTGCTACGGCATCATCAAGCAGTTCCAGGACAGCTATCTCGGCAGCCGCTACACTGCGTCGGAGATCGGCTACAGCAATCCCGACTTCGAGAAGGTCGCGCGCGCTTACGGGCTCGACTACGTCCGCGTCGAGCGCCTGGAGGACATCACGCCGGACATCCTGGGTCGAGGCGCGATCCTGATCGACGTCATCCTCAGCGAGCAGACGCTGATCGAGCCCAAGCTGGAGATGGGCCGGCCGATCAACGACCAGTTCCCCTACCTTCCCGACGCCGAGTACGTCAGCGCCAATCGCTTCGTGGACTATCCCCGACCGGGAAGCTTGAGCCCGATCGGGTGAGCCGCTCGGCGATGCGATGAAGATCCTGGTGACGGGCGCCGGAGGGTTCGTCGGGGGGGCCGTGGTGCGCCTCGCCGCGTCTTCGGGTCACGAGGTGCTCGCCGCCTCGCGGCGTCCGCACCTTGGGGCTGCCGGCGCGACCCACGTCGGCCTGGACGGGCACGACGAAAGCCAGGTCGCCGAGGTCCTTGCGCGGCATCGGCCTGAGGCGATCGTCCATTCGGCCTGGAGCAACGTCGCCGATCGCTCGGCCACGACACCGACCGTTGCGCTGGCCGACCTGCGAGCGGCGACCGTTTTGATCGAGGAAGGCGCGCGCCATGGCCTCCAGCGCTTTGTCGGGCTGGGCTCGCAGGCGGAGTACGGGCGGCTCGAGGGCCGCACCGCCGAGACCCGGCTGCCTGAGCCGACATCGCGCTACGGCGCGACCAAGCTCGCCACCCTGCACTTGGCACGCCACATGTGCGAGGCGCACGGCGTCTCTTTCGCCTGGACCCGGCTGTTTTCCACCTACGGTCCCGGGGACCGTCCGACATGGCTGATCCCTTCGATCATCGCGGAGCTCTGCGCGGGTCGTACGCCGCGGACCTCCAGCGGCGAGCAGCTGTGGGACTACCTCTACATCGACGACACCGCGGCCGCCTTGCTGATCCTATGCGAGCGCCCCGACGCGCAGGGCGTGTTCAATCTCGGGTCCGGCCAACCCGTGAAGGTACGTGCGATCGTCGAGGCCCTTCGCGACCTGATCGCGCCCGGCCTACCGCTGGTCTTCGGGCAGATCCCGCATCGTCCCGACCAGATCTGGCACATGGAAGCAGACATAAACCGGCTGCGCGCCGCGACGGGATGGCAGCCGACGATCGGCTTGGAAGAGGGACTGGCGCGCACGATCGCCGCCGCACGGGGCGACGCCGCCGTAACCCTCCCTTAACCTTGCCCGGCGCTTAACTTCGCAACGCGAAAGCCACGGGACCGCCGGGTCTCGCCGCCGCCCGGCGAAAGCCCACAAAACGGCGGATTCGCCAGCAAGGACAAGGGCGAGGCGCAAGCCGCCCGACCGAAGGACGAAGTGCGATGGATCCTGCAAATGTAGCCAATGCCGCCGCCGCCGCGCAACCGGTGGCGGAAGTCACGGTGCTCGGCATGTTCCTGCAGGCCTCGCTGCTCGTGAAGATCGTGATGCTGGCGCTGCTCGGCTCCTCGATCTGGTCCTGGGCGATCATCGTCAACAAGTCGATCATGTACGCCCGCTTCCAGCGGGCCATGGACAAGTTCGAGACCGTGTTCTGGTCCGGCACCTCGCTCGAGGAGCTCTATTCGACCCTGTCGGCGCGGCCTGCGCAGGGCATGGCCTCGCTGTTCGTCGCCGCAATGCGCGAGTGGAAGCGCTCGGTGCAGAACGTCGGGTCGTCGTTCATGGGCCTGCAGGCGCGCATCGACAAGGTGCTCGACGTCTCGATCGCCCGCGAGGTCGAACGGCTCGAGGCCAACCTGCTGTTCCTCGCCACCGTCGCCTCGGCCGGCCCCTTCGTCGGCCTGTTCGGCACGGTGTGGGGCATCATGACCGCGTTCCGCGGCATCGCCGCCTCCAAGAACACCTCGCTCGCGGTGGTGGCGCCCGGCATCGCCGAGGCGCTGCTCGCCACCGCGCTCGGCCTTTTTGCCGCCATCCCCGCGCTCGTCGCCTACAACAAGCTGCAGGGCGAAGTCGCCAAGAAGCAGGCGCGCATGGAAGGTTTCGCCGACGAGTTCTCCTCCATCCTGTCGCGCCAGATCGACCAGCATTCCGTCCAACGCGACCGCGCCGCGGCCTAGGGAGACCACGAGCATGGCAGGCGGAGTCGCGGCGGGAGGCGGAGGCGGACGACGGCGCGGGCGGGGGCAGCCGCGCTACCGCGCCATGGCCGACATCAACATGACGCCGTTCATCGACGTCATGCTGGTGCTCCTCATCATCTTCATGGTGGCGGCGCCGCTGCTCGCCACCGGCGTACCGATCGACCTGCCGCAGACCAAGGCGGCGGCGCTCAACATCGACCAGAAGCCGATCGCCGTCGCAGTCGACCCCAAGGGCGCGATCTTCATCGACGAGCAGCCGATCGCCGAGGACCAGCTCGGCGCCAAACTCAAGGAACTCGCCAAGGGCGCCGACGACCGCATCTACGTGCGCGGCTCGCACGACGTGCAGTACGGCCGCATCGCCGAGGTCATGGCGATCATCACGTCGTCCGGCTTCAAGCGCGTCGCGCTCGTCACCGATCCGGCGAAGAACTGACGCGCACGAACTGAGGCTCTAGCGGAGAGGGAATGGACAAGCGCGAGCCCTGGAAGAACCCCGGCTTCGTCGTCTCCGGCGGCGTGCACGCGCTCGCCTTCCTTTTCCTGGTCGTGAACTTCGCGCATCCTCCCAAACTCGAGGAGCCGATCGAGACACTGCCCGTCGAGATGATCACGACGAGCGACCTCAACGAGATCATGAACGGCGAGAAGAACGCCAAGCAGATGCCGGTGTCGCAGCGCCGCGTCGACAAGGTGGCCGAGCTCGAGAACCACAAGGACGCGCCGCCGACGCCCGAGGCCAAGAAGGACACGCCGCCGGAGCCGACGCCCGACAAGACGGTCGCCGATCCGGGGCAGGCCGAGCCCAAGCCGCCGGAGCCGGTCGCCGCCGTGCCGCCCCAGCCTTCGGCCCAACCCGCCCCGCCGCCGTCTGCGGCGATTCCTCCACCACCCCCGCCGCCGGTCGAGAAGGCCGAAACTCCGCCGCCCGTGCCGGTGACGCCGCCGACCCCGCCGGAGCGTCCGGTGGAGAAGGCCGAAGCGCCTCCGCCGCCCGAGGACAAGCCGCCGCCGCTCGACGCCGAGCCGGTGATGCCGCCGCCGCGCCCGAAGGTCGAGCCGCCCAAGGAGACGCCGAAGCACGCCGAGGCCAAGCCGAAGAAGGAAGCCAAGAAGCCGCCGCCGAAGCCGCCCACCCGGCCGGTCAAGCTCGCCAAGGTCGAGCCTGCGCCGGTGCCTCCGCCGCCGGCTCCCCGCCCCGAACCCAAGCCGGACAAGCTGTTCGACAAGGTGGCGTCCATGCTCGACCGGATGAAGCCGGACAAGCCGCTCGACAAGGTCGCCTCGCTGCTCGACCGCCTCAAGCCCGATCCGGTGAAGCCGCCGCCGCCCAGGCCGGAGCCGCGCCCCGAGCCGGTGAAGGTCGAGCCGCAGAAGCCGGTGGAGCGCCCGCGCTCGGGCAACGAGGTCAAGGAGGCCAAGCCGCGCGACGATTTCAACCCGGACAAGATCGCAGCGATGCTCAGCCACGAGGCTCCGCAGCGCAAGGACTCGACGGGACGCTCGCTGGCGCAGGTCGCTTCCTTGGGCTCGCCGACGGCGCACGCCGAGAAGATGTCGCCCTCGGTGGCGGCGCAGCTCGACGGCTGGCTGATCGACCATTATCGCGGCTGTTGGAGCTATTTCGGGCTCGGCGGCACGCAGGACTACGTGCCGACCGTGCGCATCCACATGGCGCAGGACGGCTCGCTGATCGGCGCGCCGTCGATCATCAACCCGCCGCGCGATCCGAACCTGAAGAGCCTCGCCGACAGCGCGCTGCGCGCCGTCAACAAATGCAACCCGCTGCCCATCCCCGAGCGATTCCGGCCGTACTACGACCAGGGCTATCGCCAGCGCGTGGTGCGCTTCGACCCCAAGGAGATGTCGTGAGGTCTCGGATCGTCATTCCCGGACGCGCGTAGCGCGAACCCGGAACCGGTGTGCTTCGGCTTCGACGGGAACACACGAGGCTCACCGGTTCCGGCTTCGGCTTCGCCGCCCTGGAAATGACGAGAGCGAGGCTCGGAAGCCCCCTCCACCATGCTGCGCATGGTCTCCCTCCCCCGCTTCGCGGAGGAGGATCCGCCCATCCTCAAGGAATCCCATGACCCTTCGCTTCGATCGCCGCATGCTCCTCGCCGGCCTCGCCGCGGCGCCGGTGCTGGCGACGCCGCTCGGGCGATCCTTCGCTCAGGACCGTGCGCTCGATGTGCGCGGCCGCGGCTCGTTCCGGCCGATCCCTGTGGCGGTGACCCGCTTCGTCGGGGAGGGCGGCGACAAGGTCTCGAGCGTCCTCGGCAACGACTTCAAGCACGCCGTCTTCCTCACTCCCGTCGGCGGCACGGCGGACGTCGGCAACCCCGACGTCGCGCCGCCGATGGACTCGTTCAAGAACCTCGGCGCGCAGTTCGTCGTGACCGGCCGCGTGAACCGCGGCGGCGACGGGTTGCAGACGCAGTTCCGCATGTGGGATGTCGACAGCGGCCGACAGGTCGCCGGCGAACAGTACTCGACCGACGGCGGCAACCTGCGCCGCGTCGCCCACCTCGTCGCCGACGCGGTGTTCAGTCAGGCCACCGGCGAGAAGGGCTTCTTCGACACCCGCATCGTCTTCATCGACGAGTCCGGCCCGGCGACGCGGCGGCGCAAGCGCCTCGCGATCATGGACCAGGACGGCGCCGGCGTGCGCTACCTTACCAACGGCGGCGACCTCGTGGTGACGCCGCGCTTCTCGCCCTCCGAGCAGGAGATCACCTACATGGCCTTCGGCGGTGAGGAGCCGAAGGTCATGATGATGAACATCGAGACCGGGCAGCGCGAGGCCGTCGGCAGCTTCCCCGGCATGACCTTCGCCCCGCGCTTCGGGCCGCAGGGGCGCCAGATCGTCATGTCGATGTCGGAGAACGGCGCCTCCAACCTCTACGCCATGAACATCGGCTCGAAGGAGACGACGCGGCTCACCGACGACCAGGCCATCGACACCTCGCCGTCCTACTCGCCCGACGGGTCGCAGATCTGCTTCGAGTCGGACCGCGGCGGCACCCAGCAGGTCTACGTCATGGGCGCGGGCGGCGGCGGCGCGCATCGCATCTCCTTCGGGGAAGGCCGCTATTCGACGCCCGTGTGGAGCCCCAAGGGCGACTTCATCGCCTTCACCAAGCAGACAAAGGGCGGCTTTGCGATCGGCGTGATGAAGCCCGACGGCTCGGGTGAGCGGCTCCTGACCGAGGGCTTCCACAACGAGGGTCCGACCTGGGCGCCGAACGGCTTGTTCCTGATGTTCTTCCGCGATCCCGGCGGCGGCGGCGGCTCCAAGATCTACATGACCGACGTCTTCGGACGGCAGGAGTTCGCCGTGCCGACCCCGGCCTACGCCAGCGACCCGGCTTGGAGCCCGCTGCTGGGAACGTAGCGCTCGATCGTAGAGGGTGCGACGATTCGATGCTGCCGCAACGAAGCCATCGCCAAGCTCCACCCTTTCGAAGCTTCGTTCACGGCGCTCGCCATCGGGCCGAGATCGAGGGCGAAGCGGTGCGCGTCTTCTGATGGTGCGCAGCGTACTCGCGGCGGGACGACATGCTCCACCATCGGTCTGGCAAAGCGGATCGCAAGTAAGATCGCGACCTCAGGCCATATCGGCGACATTGAGTCCTGACGATCCGCGTCGCCGCTGCCTTAACCATACCTTGTGAAAAACCCGCCATGCTGATGCGAACCCGCCAGCATGGGCCCGGAGTGCATCGCCCTGACCGGCGCCACGACTAGAGACCGTCTGCACGTCGTGGCGCTCCTCCTGCGGCAGGGGCGCCGGTCGGCGCGCGACCTCGTGACGACGCCCGTGCGCGCCCTGCGGCGCATGCGGAGCCGCGCGCCGGAGGGCCTGCTGATCGCGCCGCAGGACATCCGCACCGCCGATCCCACCGTGGCCGCCGACATTGGCGCCAGCTACTTCGCCTTCGGCGGCAAGATCGTCAACGCCGCGGGGCGCTCGCCCTTCGCGCTCGAGCCGGGCTCCGAAGCCTGGACGCGCCAGCTCGCCGGCTTCGGCTGGCTTCGCCACCTTCGCGCCACCGACAACGTCGCCATACGCGCGCGGGCCAGAGGGCTGGTGGGCGACTTCCTCGATCTTCACGCCAAGCCTGCGCCGGTGCCGGCCTGGGAGCCCCGCGTGGCCGCGCGCCGAATGCTCTCCTGGCTGTCGCAATCGCCGGTGATCCTCGCCGGCGCCGACCGGGACTTCTACGGGCGCTTCACGGCGGCGCTGGAAACCCACCGCGCCTTCCTCGAGCGTCGGCTCGCCGGCGGCCTCTCGGGCGACGACCGGCTGCTGGTCGCGCTGACGCTGGCGGAGTACGGGCTCTGCGTCGAGGGCGCCGCCTCGTTGCAGCGGCGCGGAACCGAGGCGCTCGCGGCCGAGATCGCGACGCAGGTCACGCCCGACGGCGGCCCCATCAGCCGCAACCCGCAGGTGCTCATCGACGTGCTGCTCGACCTGCTGCCGCTGCGCCAAGCCTATGCTGCGCGCAGCGTGCCAGCGCCGCAGTCTCTTCTCAACGCCATCGACCGGATGATGCCGATGCTGCGGCTTTTCCGCCACGGAGATGGGTCGCTCGCCTTGTTCAACGGCATGGGCCAGACCGCGCCCGAACTTGTCGCCACCATCCTTGCCTACGACGACGCCCGAGCGCGGCCTCTCGGCAATGCCCCCTACGCCGGCTACCAGCGCCTGGAGGCGCAGGGCACGGTCCTCGTCGTCGACGCCGGAGCGCCGCCGCCGCGCGCCTTCTCCGGCGCGGCCCACGCCGGCTGCCTGTCGTTCGAGCTGTCCTCGGGCGTTCGCAAGATCGTCATCAACTGCGGGGCGCCCGAGGGCGGCCGTGCCAGCGCTCGCGAGGCGGCGCGCTCCACCGCCGCGCACTCGACGCTCGTCGTCGACGATACCTCGTCGTGTCGCTTCGCCACCGGCGGCTCGCTCGGACGATGGCTCGGCGAACAGGTCCTTGCCGGTCCGTCGGAGGTCGTTGCCGAAAGAGAGGAGCGCGAGGGAGCCCTGGTGCTCGCGCTGTCCCATGACGGCTACGCCCAGCGCTTCGGCATCGTCCATCACCGATCATTGACGCTCGCCGCCGCCGGGGACCGGCTCGACGGGCACGACCGCCTCGTCGAGGTGGGCCGGCGTGCTGCGGGCACGCTGCCCTACGCGCTGCGTTTCCACCTGCATCCGAGCTTCAAGGCGCGGGCGACTCCGGACGGCAGCGCCGTGCGCCTCGATGCGCCCGACGGCGAGAGCTGGCTGTTCGAGAGCGATGCCGAGGCTTTCGTCGAGCCCTCGATCCTGTTCGCCGCGCCAGGCGGCCCACGCCCGACCCTGCAGATCAAGGTCACTGCCGAGGCCGGCACCAAGCCCGAGATACGCTGGAGCTTGCGCCGGTTGGCGACGGGCGACGGCCGACGCTGAGGCGGTCGCCTCAGGTTTGCGCTGGCGTGCGAGACCGCGTCCGTCATGATAGGCTGGCCTTAGAGCCTGGAGGCCGATCGCCATGAGCGTGGTGCGCGTGGACGCCACGATGACCGCCGATGCGTTTCTCGCCTGGAGCGAGCGGCACGGCAGCAGTGCGACTTGAGCGCCCGGAGCCTCAGTTCTTCTCCTTGTCCACCAGCTTGTTCGCCCCGATCCACGGCATCATGCCGCGCAGCTTGGCGCCGATCTCCTCGATCGGGTGGGCGGCGGCCTTGGCGCGGGTGGCCTTGAACGAGGTCTGGTTGACCTTGTTCTCGAGCATCCAGTCGCGGGTGAACTTGCCGCTCTGAATATCGGTCAGCACGCGCTTCATCTCGGCCTTGGTCTCGGCGGTGATGATGCGCGGGCCGGTGACGTACTCGCCGTATTCGGCGGTGTTGGAGATCGAGTAGTTCATGTTGGCGATGCCGCCCTCGTAGATGAGGTCGACGATGAGCTTGGTCTCGTGCAGGCACTCGAAATAGGCCATTTCCGGCGCGTAGCCGGCCTCGACCAGCGTCTCGAAGCCGGCGCGGATCAGCTCGACCAGGCCGCCGCAGAGCACCGCCTGCTCGCCGAACAGGTCGGTCTCGCACTCCTCCTTGAAGGTGGTCTCGATGATGCCCGCGCGTCCGCCGCCGATCGCCGAGGCGTAGGACAACGCGAGGTCGTGGGCGTTGCCCGAGGCGTCCTGGGCGATGGCGATGAGGCAGGGCACGCCGCCGCCGCGCTTGTACTCGGAACGCACGGTGTGGCCCGGACCCTTGGGCGCGATCATGATGACGTCGAGGTCGGCGCGCGGCTCGATCAGGTTGAAATGGATGTTGAGGCCATGGGCGAAGGCCAGCGCCGCGCCCTGCTTCATGTTCGCCTGGAGCTCGGCGGCGTAGATGTCGCCCTGCAGCTCGTCGGGCGTCAGCATCATCACCAGATCGGCCCATTCGGCCGCGGCGGCGACGCTCATCACCTTGAGCCCCTCGGCGTCGGCCTTCTTGGCCGAGGCGGAGCCTGGCCGCAGAGCCACGGCGATCTCCTTGCAGCCGGAATCGCGCATGTTGAGCAGGTGGGCGTGACCCTGGCTGCCGTAGCCGACGACGGCGACCTTCTTGCCCTTGACGAGGTTCAGGTCGGCGTCCCGGTCGTAATACACGCGCATGATGAGGCTGGTCCTTGGCTTTTAGTCTGGAGTGGCGGCCTTCTAAGCGGCCTGGATCAGGCCGTCAAAGTCTGTCCACCAAACGCGGGTGGTCGATCCCATGCCTCAGTCACCAGGGCGACGATAGGGCTTGAAGGGCAAGGGATCCGATCCGTCCTTACTTAAGCTCTCGGTCGGGAACGCTGATTTCATCCCGCCCTCCGCCTTCTTGATGAAGTCTTCGAGAACACTGTGACGTCTGGAAATCGTCAGGTCTGTATATAAAACTACGATCCAGCCAGCCCTCGATGCGGCCCGATGCGGCGGTGTCCAGCAGGGATCTGACGTGGCTTCGCAAATCAGGATCGACCGCGGGTTCCTTTTGAAGCGACTGGCGATTTTGGATGATGGCTTGGCGGAGCGCGTGGCGCGTTTCTGTGAAATCGATCGGTGCCAACCTCAGGCAGCTTTGCAGAGGCACCACGAGATCTAGGCTCAACAAGGCGATGCCGACGGCGTACCGCTCAGGCTTGAAGGTTCCGTAGTATCGGATGTCGGAGCGTTCGTTCATGGCTCCTGCAGTGGCCACACTACAAGAAGTCCTTTTTTCCGAGCCCCCAAACAGACTCTGATCGACCGTTTGAGGCGCGGCCGTAAAGCTTTGCGAAATAATCTAAGCCTGTGAGGCGACCTGCCCGTGTCCATCCGTTCGCTGTGTTCTGCGCCGATGGAACGTTTCGGAAACCATTATCGCCTTAACCTGGCACACCCGCATCCTTGACCATGGGCGACATGGACCTCCGTCCGCACGATCCGCGAGCCCGCATCCTGCTCGTGGACGACACCGAGCTGAACCGCGACCTCGTCGGGGCGATCCTGATGGCGGCGGGCTTCGCCGTGGACGTCGCCGGCGACGGCGAGACGGCGTGGGAGCTGACCTGGAGCAAGCGGTACGACCTGGTGCTGATGGACCTCGAAATGCCGGGCATGAGCGGCTTCGAGGCAGCGGCCCGCATCCGCGCCCGCGAGGGCGTCATGTCGGGCGTGCCGATCGCCGCCTTGACCGCCACCCACGAGCCCGACGCCGAGCGCTTCTCGCTGTGGTCCGGGATCGACGAATATATCGCCAAGCCGGTCGATCCCGGCGCGCTCGTCGCGCGCGTCGAGGCGATCCTCGCGGAGCGCCACACCACCGGCGACGACGACTGGATGCCGGTGTGGCGCCTGCACGCTTTCGCCGATTGGACGCGCGACCTTGATGCTGGGGCGGCCGAGGATTGCCTCGACGAACTCGACGCGCTGTTGAGCGAAGCCGCGGCGGCGATCCACGTCCACGCCACGGATGCGGAGCGTTTCCTGCGTACGACCGCCAAGTTGCACGATCTTGGGCGACGCTACGGTTTCGACGAGATCGCGGGCATCTGCGCGCTCTACGGCGAGGCACACGCCCGTCCGGCGCGCTCACGCGACCCCAACCTGCTCGGTGCGATCGGTCGTGCGCGCTACGCCGTGAAGGTCTGGCGGCAGGACCACGCGCCGGCTCCGCCGCCCCGTCTCTGGGAGCGCACGCGCATCAGCGTGCAGAGCCTCTTCGGTGCGAGACAGGCGGCCTAGGCTAGAGCCGCTCCCGGTAAAATGGAGCCGATGAAGTCGTGTCGCCGTTCCAGGGCGACGAGCCCGGAACCTACGACAACGCAAGCGCAGAAAAGAGCGGCATCGTTCCGTCGCTCTCACGACCCTCGTTGTCGTGGATTCAGGGCTCGCCTGCGGCGCCCTGGAAGGACGGACGCTGATTGCCGCGAGTTCCGCTGACCGAAACGCGCTACAGGCCAGCCGTTCAGTTCGCCGCGATCTCGCGCACGGCATCGGCGAGACGGTCGGCGTCCTCGAACGTGTTGTACATGGCGAAGGCCGGGCGCACGGTGGCTTCGACGCCGTAGCGCCGCAGGATCGGCAACGCGCAATGGTGGCCGGCGCGCACCGCGATTCCCTTCTCGTTGAGTGCCTTGCCGACTTCGGTCGGCTCCTTGCCATCGAGCAAGAACGAGACGACGCCGGCCTTCTGTCTGGCCTTTCCGATGATCGCCAGGCCCTTGATCGGTGCGAGCTTCGCAATCGCGTAGTCGAGCAGCACGTGCTCGTAGGCCTCGATGTTCTCCATGCCGAAGCGCTCGAGGTACTTGATCGCCTCGCCCATGCCTATGGCGTCGGCGATGTTGCCCGTGCCGGCCTCGAAGCGCAGCGGCGGCGGCTGAAAGGTCACGCGCTCGAACGTCACGTCCTTGATCATGTTGCCGCCGCCCTGCCATGGCGGCATCTGGTCGAGCAGCGCCTTCTTTCCGTAGAGCGCGCCGATGCCGCTGGGGGCATACACCTTGTGGCCGGAAAAGACGTAGAAGTCGCAGTCGATGTCCTGCACGTCGATCGGCATGTGCGAAATGGACTGGGCGCCATCGACCAAAACGGGGATTCCGTGGCGGTGCGCCATCTCCGACATCGCCTTGACCGGCAGGACCGTCCCGATCGCGTTGGCGACATGGGTGGTGGCGACGATCTTCACTCGATGATTCAAAAGCTGCTCGTACTCGTCGAGCATGATCTCGCCGTTGTCGTCGAACGGCACGACCTTGAGGTGCGCGCCAACCTCCTTGGCGAGGTTGTACCAGGGCACGATGTTGGCGTGGTGCTCGCCGTGGGTCAGGAGGATCTCGTCGCCCTCCTTGATGAAGCGGCGGCCGAAGCTCTGCGCGACGAGGTTGATGCCCTCTGTCGTGCCGCGCACGAAGACGATCTCGTCGACTGCCGACGCGTTGATGAAGCGCTGCACGCTTTTCCGCGCGTCCTCGTAGGCCTGGGTGGCGCGATTGGCGAGTTCGTGGCCGGAACGGCTGATGTTGGAATAGTCGGTCTCATAGAAGCGCGAGATGCGGTCGATCACGGCCTGCGGCTTCTGCGTCGTCGCGCCGTTGTCGAGCCAGACCAACGGATGACCGTTGACCTTCTGGTGCAGGACGGGAAAGTCGCGACGGACGATCTCGGCGTTGAACGGCATCGAGGACGGCCGCGGCACCTTCGGCACGTCGTCGGCGAAATAGTCCATGCGGTCGTCGATGAAATAGAACGATGGGGCAGCCGACGGCGCCAGCTGGCCCTCGTAGGGATCGGGCAGCGGCGCCGTGCGGTCCTTTAGGCCTTCGATGGACGGCGCGCCGTTCCGCGGATCGAGCGCGGCACGCAGGATCGCCTCTTCCGCGAACTCGCCGAGGTGCGGCGCATCGGTGAACTGGAAGGCATTGGGCGTCGGGCGATCGATGGTCCGCGTACGCGTGCCCGGCGAGGTCGTGGCCGCAGGCAGCCCTGGACTCACGTGGCTAGGGTTCACGGTACTGGGGTTCGCATCGGCACGGGGTGCGCTCGGCGCAGCCGCATGGCCGGGCAGGTCTATCGGGGCGAGAGAGGGAGAGAGCGCCTTCTCGAGTGCGGAGAGATCGAAAGGATTGGGCTGCGAGAAGAGTTCCGCGCCGGGAACGGCTTGCCCGGTTAAATCCCTGGGATCGAAGTCGGACGGCTGACGAGGGAGGCCGGGCGCTCCAGGCTGGTCCATGCCTGTGCCGGCGAAGGGAACGTCGAACGGGACGGCGCGACCGAAGGCGGGCCGGCTCGGCGATGCGGAAGGAGAAAAGATGGCGCCCCCGGCGGACGGCGCGTAGGGGTTGAGCCCCGCGCCGTCGATCCCCGGGCCGATGCCAGGGAATGCCTGCGCGGCCGAGGGGATGTCGCCGAAGCTGGGCGCGGGCACGCCGGGCGGCGGCGCGGCAACCTGGAACGCGGACCCCTGGGATGCGGACACGAGGCGTCCGATGTCGGCGAAGCCGTCCTCGACGGACGGAATCGGCGCGAACCCGAGCAGCGCTTGGGGATCGAAACCGTGCGGGAACGTGGGCGCCTTGCCCGTCGCTGGCTGCCCTAGGCCGTAGCCGATCACCGGTACCTCGGTGGACACCGGGCGGCCGAAAGCGGGCCGCGTCGGCGACGCCGCCGGCGAGAAGGTCGCGCCACCCGCCGGCATCCCGAAGCCCTGCGGCGCGTGGGCGTCGAGCCCCTGGTCGATCCCGGGCGCGGCCGCCTGCACCGCGGACGGGATCTCGCTCGGTCCGGGAGCCGGAGGCGCACCGTCGCGGAACAGGCCGTTGGCGATGCGGGCCAGCGCGTCCACGTCGAACGGGGGATGATCCATGGGTCGAAGTCTCCCCGTCATGTCGACTGGATGTCAGTGCTTCGTCGAGCGATGCGCGCCGGCGCCGAGCACGCGCGCACCGAACCGGCGCGGAAGGCTTAGGCCTTGCGATCCGAGGCCTTCGATGCGGGATCGCCCGGGTACGAATAGGTATGGTAGCGATCGATCTCCACCCCGTCGAGCACACCCAGCGCGTCGTCCGTGAGCACGGCGAGCGAGCAGTAGAGCGAGATGAGGTAGGAGGCGATCGCCTTGTGGTTGATCCCCATGAAGCGCACCGACAGGCCGGGGCTCTGCTCGCCCGGTAGGTTGGGCTGGTAGAGTCCGATGACGCCCTGGCGGGACTGCCCGGTGCGGATCAGCAGGATGGAGGTCTTGTTGCCCTCGATCGGGACCTTGTTCGACGGGATCAACGGCACGCCGCGCCAGGTGATGAACTGGGCGCCGAACATCGAGACGGTTGGCGGCGGCACGCCGCGGCG
>CAZZWW010000007.1:0-21873 GCA_964657815.1 Vulcanimicrobiota bacterium
CCTCGCCGCCGGTGAGCTGCGCGAGAGCGACATCGACGCGGCGCTGATCGCACGGCATCTCGACACCAAGGAGATCCCCGATCCCGACCTGATCATCCGCACGTCGGGCGAGCAGCGGCTGTCGAACTTCCTGCTGTGGCAGGCGGCTTATGCCGAGTTCGTGTTCCTGCCCGTGCTCTGGCCCGATTTCGACCGCGCCGCCTTCGCCTCGGCATTGGCCGAATACGCGGCGCGCGACCGCCGCTTCGGCGGGATCGGCGCGCCCCGCGCGGCGCGGACCGGATCGTGACCCGCGCCGCCGCGTGAGCGCCGTGCCGAGCCAGGTCCAGGCGGAGGACGTCGTGCGGAGGCGCTTGCCCGATCTCGGCGTGCGGGCGGCTTCCGGCTCTACGCTGATCTTCGTGGCGCTCGCCTCGACGCTCGTCGGCGGCACAGCCTTCCTCGTCACGTGGCTGCTCGCCGCGACCGCCCTGCTGTTCGAGTGGCAGCGGCTGATCGGCGGGACGGCGCTGCTCGTGCGCACCGCTCTCGGTGGAGCCGGCCTCGTGGGCATCGGGGTGTTGGCGCGCGCCGGAAGTCCCGATGCCATGTTGCTCCTGATCCTCCTCGTCGTCGCGCTAGCCGGGCTGGCAGGTCGGGGCCGGCGCGTCTGGGCTGCCTCGGGCATGGCCTACGCCGGGCTGTTCGTGCTCGCGATCGTCACCTTGCGCTTCTCCCACCCGGACGGCGCCCGCGCGCTGATGTGGCTCTTCTCTGCGATCTGGGCGACCGATGTCTTCGCCTATCTCGGCGGGCGGCTCGTCGGTGGTCCCAAGCTGTGGCCGCGCATCTCGCCGTCCAAGACCTGGTCGGGCACCCTGAGCGGCGTGGCCGCCGGGGCGCTCATCGGCAGCTTCGTCGCTTTGCGCGACCGCTTCGCTTGGGAGCCGGCGGCACCGATTCTGGCGCTGACCCTCGTCGTCGCGGTCGTCTCGCAGGCCGGCGATGCGTTCGAATCGGCGATCAAGCGGCATTTCGGGGTCAAGGACACGAGTCGCCTCATCCCGGGTCACGGCGGAGTGATGGACCGGCTCGACGGCTTCGTCGCCGCCGCCATCTTCGCCTATCTCTTCGGCCTGACGCGCGGCCTCGTCTCCGTCGCGGCGGGCCTTTTCGCGTGGCACTGAACGCGCGTAAGGACTGTTGCATGGACCAGATCGCCCCTGCCGCGCCCGGCGCGACCCGCCCTCGCGCGATCACCGTGCTCGGCGCGACCGGCTCGATCGGCCGCTCCACCGCCGAGATCCTGTGCGGCGCGCCCGAGCACTTCACCGTCGCGGCTGTCGCCGGCGGTCGCGACCCCGAGGCGCTGGCCCGCATGGCGATCCGCCTCAAGGCCTCCTTCGCCGCGCTCGCCGATCCCGCGGGCTACGCCGCGCTGAAGACGCTGCTCGCGGGCACCGGCATCCGGGCCGCCGCCGGGCCGGACGCCGTGATCGAGGCGGCGCTGCATCCGAGCGACCTCGTGATGGGCGCCATCGCCGGAACCGCCGGCGTGCGCCCGACCTACGCCGCGCTCGACGCCGGCCGCACGGTCGCGCTCGCCAACAAGGAATGCCTCGTCTGCGCCGGTTCGGCCTTCATGCGCCACGCCGAACGCCGCGGCACCCGCCTGCTCCCGGTCGACAGCGAGCACAACGCGATCTTCCAGGCGCTCGGCGATACCGATCCCGCCACCGTCGAGATGATGACGCTGACGGCATCGGGCGGCCCGTTTCGCACCTGGACGCGCGAGGCCATCGCCGCCGCCACCCCCGAGCAGGCGCTGGCGCATCCCAACTGGGCCATGGGGCCCAAGGTCACCATCGATTCTGCCGGGCTCATGAACAAGGGTCTCGAGGTGATCGAGGCGCACCACCTGTTCGGCATCGAGGCCGCGCGCCTCGACGTGCTGGTGCACGCCCAGTCGATCGTGCACGGGCTCGTGGCCTTCGCCGACGGCTCGGTCACCGCCGGGCTCGCCGCGCCCGACATGAAGGTGCCGATCGCCCATTGCCTGTCCTACCCCGAGCGGCTCACGACCCACGCGAAACGGCTCGACCTCGCCGCGGTCGGCACGCTCACGTTCGAGCGGCCGGACTACGACCGCTTCCCGGCGCTGCGCGTGGCGCTCGACGCGCTGCGTCAGGGGCAGGGCCTGCCCACCGTGATGAACGCCGCCAACGAGATCGCGGTGGCCGCCTTCATGGCGAAGGCGATTTCGTTCCACGACATCGCCCGCCACGTCGAGGAGGCCTGCGAGGCGGCGCTCGCCGACGGAACGGCGCGCGAGCCCGACACGATCGAGGACGCGCTGACCGTTGACCATATCGTCAGAGAAAGGTCGCGTGCGACCCTCGCCCGTCTCGACTGAGCCGCCATTTTAACGGATCAATAACCATGCGGCCGGCACGCCGACGGGTCATCCGTCGCGCGCAGCAAGGCCGGTGGCGGGAGGCCCGGGTGTCTTTCTTGTATACGATCTTCATATGGACGGTGCCGTTCCTCGGAATGCTCACGGTGATCGTGTTCTTCCACGAGATGGGGCACTTCCTGATGGGCCGGTTCTTCAAGGTGCCCATCGACGCCTTCTCGATCGGCTTCGGTCCGGAGCTGCTGCACTGGACGGACCGGCACGGCACGCGCTGGCGCCTCGCCGCCCTGCCGCTCGGCGGCTACGTCAAGTTCCACGGTGACGGCGACCCGGCGTCGATGACCAAGGCCGAGGCCGACATCAAGCGTTCGCAGGTGAGACTCTCGGACGCCGACACCTCGGTGCGCGGCCGCACCATGCAGTCCCAGGCGGTGTGGAAGCGCGCGATGATCGTGGCCGCCGGCCCACTTGTGAACTTCCTGCTGGCCATCGTGATCTTCGCCGGCCTCTTCACCCTGTACGGGCGCACCCTGACGACCCCGATCATCCAGACCGTCTCAGCCGGAAGTCCGGCGCAGGCGGCCGGCTTCCTGCCGGGCGACACGTTGGCGGAGATCGACGGCGCGCCGCTCGACTCCATCGAGGAGTTGAAGCGGCTGGTGCAGAACAACGACGGGAGCCCGATGAGCTTCCTCGTCAAGCGCGGCGGACAGACCGTCGCGCTCCAGGCCACGCCGCGCCGTGAGATCGTCGACTCGCCCTTCGGACCGGCCCGGACGAAGCTCCTCGGCATAGGCGCGGATCCCGCCAACACCCGCGTCGTGCGCTACGGTCCGTTGCAGGCGCTGGAGGAAGGCACCGTGCAGACCTGGCAGGTCGTCGAAGGCATCGGCGGGTTCATGAAGCGGCTCGTCGCGGGCCGCGAACCGGCCGACCAGCTGTCCGGCCCTGTGGGCATCGCCAAGGTGGCGGCGAAGGCGGCCTCGCTCGGCGTGGAATACCTCGTCGAGATCACCGCCTTCGTCTCGATCTCGATCGGTCTGCTCAACCTGCTGCCGATCCCGATCCTCGACGGCGGCTTCCTGATGTTCTTCGCCTACGAGGCCATACGCGGCAAGGCGCCGAGCGAGCGATCGATGGAGATCGGGTTCCGGATCGGCCTGTCGCTGATCGCGACGCTCTCGATCTTCGCCCTCTACAACGACACGGCGCGGCCGAAGCCGGAGCTGACGATCCACGCTCCGGCGAAAAAGTAGAGGCTTTGCAGCCGGTTAACCATGCCGGTTAAGCACGTGGTGACCGCGGTCGTGTCTTGATCGCCACGCGAGGGTGAAAACGCGGAACGGAGCGGGATCGCCATTTTCCCGCCCCGGCAAAGACTGTAGAAGCGACAGAACGAGCGTTGGGACGTGGGTCTTGGACCGGCGTCCCGTTCTGTCGGACGCGTAATTGTCCGACATACCGGCGGGGGCCGGGAACATGATGCGGGGGCCGGACCAATAATGTCGTTTTCCAAGGGTCACATCCACCGGATCGCCTTTCTCGCGACCGTGTTCCTGTCCCTCCTGGCCTTCCTGCCGTCGGCGTTCGCCGGCATCGCCGTTCGCGGCAACCGTCGCGTCGATTCCGAGACCATCCGCTCCTACTTCGCCGGCACGAGCGCCGACGACATCAACAAGGGCGTGAAGGACCTCTACGCCACCGGCCTGTTCTCCGACGTCAAGGTGAGCGGCGGCGGCGGCAACGTCGTGATCACCGTCAACGAGAACCGAGCGGTGAACCGCGTCGTGTTCGAGGGCGCCTCCAAGGTGAAGCCCGAGCAGCTCGAGCCCGAGCTCTCGACCAAGACGCGCGGCTCTTATTCGCCGACGCTCGTCAACGCCGACATCGAGCGCATCAAGGACGTGTATCGCCGCTCCGGCCGCGCCGCCGCTTCCGTGACCGCGCGGACCGTGCCGCTCTCGAACGGCACCGTCGACGTCGTCTTCACCATCAACGAGGGCGAGAAGACCGGCATCAAGCAGATCAACTTCGTCGGCAACCGGGCCTATTCGGGTGGCAAGCTCCGCGACCTGATGGACACGACGGAGATGAACTACCTGTCGTTCTTCAAGTCGTCGGACGTCTACGACCCCGAGCGCATCGGCAACGATCTCGAGCTGATCCGCCGCTTCTACCTGAAGAACGGCTACGCCGACTTCCGCGTGACCGGCTCCGACGCCCGCTTCGATCCGGCGAAGAAGGGTTACGTCGTCACCATCACGGTCGAGGAAGGCCCGCAGTACAGGGTCGGCAGCGTCAACGTCGATTCCCACGTGCCGGCGCTCTCCAACGCCTCCCTGCTGCCGCTCGTGCGCCTGCACGTCGGCCAGACCTACAACGGCGACCTCGTCGAGAAGACGGTCGAGACGATGACGCGCGAGGTGAACCGCCGTGGCTTCGCCTTCTCCCAGGTCAAGCCGCGCGGTGATCGCGATCCGACGACCCGCACCGTGTCGATCGTCTTCACCGTCGAGGACGGACCGCGCGTCTACATCGAATCGATCGTCATCCGCGGCAACACCCGCACGCGCGACTACGTGATCCGTCGCGAGTTCGAGCTGGGCGAAGGCGACCCCTACAACAAGGTCCTCGTCGACAAGGCGGAGCGCCGCCTGAACGGCCTCGGCTTCTTCAAGAAGGTCAAGATCTCCAACGAGGCCGGCTCGGCGGCCGACCGCGTGGTCATCGTGGTCAACGTCGAGGACCAGCCCACCGGCTCGGTGTCCGTCTCGGGCGGCTACTCGACCGTCGACGGGTTCATCGGCGAGGTGGCGGTCACCGAGACCAACTTCCTCGGTCGCGGCCAGTACGTCCGCGGCGCCATCACCGCCGGCCAGCGCACGCGGGGTGCCGAGTTCAACTTCACCGAGCCCTACTTCCTGGGCCGTCGCCTCGCCGCGGGCTTCGATCTCTTCGCCAAGAAGACCGACGTGTCGCAGTACTCGTTCTACGACAATTTCGTCCTCGGCGGCACGCTGCGCCTCGGCATTCCGATCACCGACGAGCTGACCTTCTCGCCGCGCTACTCCGTCTATCGCTCGGCGATCTCCATCCCCAACAACTCTTCGACCCCGTACAACGACTGTAACTCGCCGATCTACGGCGTGACGCCTTCGACGACCAACTCCTTCAACGGCACTTATCCGGCGAGCTACAGCTACAATTGCTTGACCAACGGCGAGGCCTCGCTGGCGCTCAAGCAGGCGGTCGGCACCACCGTGACGTCGCTGTTCGGCTACACGCTGTCCTACAACTCGATCGACAACGTGAAGAACCCGACCGGCGGCCTCCTCGCCGAGCTTCGCCAGGACGTGGCCGGCGCCGGCGGCACCGAGCACTTCCTGCGCACCACCGGCGACGTGCGCTACTACCACGCGATCTACGACCAGATCATCGGTATCGTGCACGTGCAGGGCGGCGACATCCGGCAGCTCGGCGGCGGTCAGCTCCGCATCGTCGACAACTTCAACCTTGGTCCGACCCTTGTTCGCGGCTTCGCCCCGAACGGCCTCGGTCCGCGCGACGTGTCGGCCGGCGTCGACCCATCCGGCAACCCGCTCGGCGGCACGGAATACGCCGGTGCCTCGGTCGAGACGCAGTTCCCGCTCTATGGCGTGCCCCGCGACCTCGGCCTGAAGGGCGCCGCCTTCTTCGACGCGGGCACCCTGTTCGGCTATCGTGGGCAGAGAGACTTCAGCAATGGAGGGCAGCTGGTCCAATTCGGGCCGCCCAACTATACGCAGAGCAACTACCTGACCATCGGCGCCGATTCGACCCGCATCCGCACCGCGGCCGGTGTGTCGCTGATCTGGAACTCGCCGCTGGGGCCGCTGCGCTTCGACTTCGCCAAGGCGATCACGAAGGCGCAGGGCGACCAGACGCAGTTCTTCCGCTTCTCCGGCGGCGCGACCTTCTGATCCAAGCCGGACGTCCGGACGAAAGGAGAGAGCCTCGGCTCTCTCCTTTTTCGTTCCAGCCACGGTCCCACCTCGACGGTGAAGGTGGCTTGACAGGGCCGATCCCCGGCGCCAAGGCCGGCCGCATGAGCCAGCTCTCCTTCTTCCGCGCGCCGGCCCCGCTCAGCCTCGCCGCGGCAGCCGCCGAGATCGGCGCCCATCTCGGCGAGGGGGCTGACCCCTCGCGCACCATCCGGGCGGTGGCGCCGCTCGACCGCGCCGAGCTCGACGACGCCAGCGCCTTCTTCGACGGCCTCGCGATCGACGACCTCCTGGAGACGCGGGCCGGCACCTGCCTGGTTGCGCCGCGCCACCTCCACCACGTGCCGTCGGGCACCTGCACCCTCGTCACCGACCAGCCCAGGGAGGCGCTGCGCCGCCTCGCCGGCATGCTGCACCCCGCGAGCCTGCGGCCGGGCTCGCTTGTCGGCGGCACGGGCGTCGATCCGTCGGCGCGCGTCGCCGCGTCCGCGCGGCTCGAGAGCGGCGTGGTGATCGATCCCGGCGCGATCGTCGGGCCGGACGTGGAGATCGGCGCCGGGACGTTCGTGGGCGCGGGCAGCGTCATCGGCGCGGGCGTGCGCATCGGACGGGAATGCGCGATCGACGCGGCGGTGACGCTCAGCCACGCGCTGCTCGGCGATCGCGTGGTCATCCACGCCGGTGCCCGGCTGGGACACGCCGAGCGCGATGCGGCGGGCGCGCGTCGCGCGCCGAGCCTCGGTCGCGTCATCGTGCAGAACGACGTCGAGATCGGCGCCAACGCCACTTTGGCGCGCGGCGGCTTCGCCGACACGGTCATAGGGGAGGGCGCTCGCGTCGGCGCCCTGGCGGCGATCGGTCCCGACGTCGTGATCGAGCGCGGAGCGCGAGTGGTCGGCAGGTAGGCAGCCGCCGCGGCCGCGTTTCGCCGCCCGAGAAAAAGGTCTAAGCGGTGCGCGGGCGCCGGCAGGACCGGCCATTCTGCTTGAGGTGCGACATGGACGAGGCGGTGGTCGGCGTGGAGGCGCGCACCTTCGACATTCAGGACATCCTCAAGTGCCTGCCGCACCGCTACCCGTTCCTCATGGTCGATCGCATCGTCGAGGCGCGGGGGGACCAGTCCTGCATCGGCATCAAGAACGTCAGCATCAACGAGCCGCAGTTCCAGGGCCATTTTCCCGGCCGGCCGGTGATGCCGGGCGTTCTGCTCATCGAAGGCATGGCTCAGACCGCCGGCGCCTTCTGCATCCAGGCTCGCATGAAGGCGGACGAGCCGGCGCCGCTGGTCTATTTCATGACGATCGACAAGGCCAAATTCCGCAAGCCGGTGGTGCCGGGCGACCGCGTCGAGTTCCATGTCGAGCGCACCAACCGGCGCCGCAACATGTGGTGGTTCAAGGCGAGGGCGTTGGTCGAGGGCCAATGCGTGTGCGAGGCGGAATTCTCGGCGTTGCTCGCCGAGCAGCCCGTCGCTTGACGTTGAGAAGGAGCGAGACGCGATGATCAGGGCGGTCAGAGTCCACGAGTTCGGCGGTCCGGAGGCGATGCGGCTCGAGGAGATCGAGCTTCCGGCGCCCGGCAAGGGCGAGGTCCGGGTCAAGATCCACGCGGCCGGCGTCAACTACATCGACACCTACTATCGAACGGGTGCCTACAAGCCGCCGCAGATGCCCTTCGTGCCGGGCAGCGAGGGCGCCGGCGAGGTCGCGGCCCTCGGCAAGGGCGTAAAAGACTTCAAGGAAGGCGACCGCGTCGCCTTCGCCAGCGGTCTCGGCAGCTATGCCGAAGCGTGCAACGTGGCGGCCGGCCGCCTCGTGAAGCTGCCGAAAACCATCGCCTACGAGACGGCGGCGGCGATGATGCTGAAGGGTCTCACGGCCCAATACCTGCTGCGGCAGACCCACAAGGTGAAGGCCGGCGAGACGATCCTGGTCCATGCGGCGGCCGGTGGTGTCGGCCTCATCCTTTGCCAGTGGGCCAAGGCCCTCGGTGCCACCGTGATCGGCACCGCCGGCACGGTGGAGAAGGCCGAGCTCACCAAGAAGGCCGGCGCCAAGCACGTCATCCTGTACCGCGACGAGGATTTCGCCGCGCGCGTCAAGGCGATCACGAAAGGCCGCTTGTGCCGCGTGGTCTACGACGGCGTGGGGCGTTCGACGTTCCAGGGTTCGCTGGATTGCCTGCAGCCGCTCGGGCTGCTCGCGAGCTTCGGCTCGGCCTCGGGCAAGGTCGAGGGTTTCGATCTCGGGATCCTGGCGGCGAAGGGCTCCCTCTTCGTCACCCGACCGACGCTGGCCACCTACACGGCCGATCCCGAGAACCTTCGCAAGATGGCGCGTGACCTTTTCAAGGTGGTCGCGAGCGGCGAGGTACGGATCGCGCTCAGCGCGACGGCGCCGCTCGACGATGTCGTCGCCGTCCATCGATCGCTGGAGGCGCGCGAGACCACCGGTTCCACGGTGCTGACCATCTGAAACGAAGAAAGCCCGGCACGAGGCCGGGCTTTCTGGATTTTGGGAGGCGGTTGCCGCTCAGTAGCGAGCGACGACCGGGGCGGGCGAGAACGTGTTGAACTTGTACGAGAAGCCGGCCTGCACGCGGTTGTCGGTCTCGCGATGGCGGACGTTGAGGCCGCCGGCCGAGGAGTTGGCGAGGTTGTCGGAGAACGCGCCGTAGTCGGTGTAGCGGTATTCGACGCGGATCGAGAGGTTGTTGGTGAAGGCGTACTCGACGCCGCCGCCGACGGTGTAGCCGACACGGGTGTGGCTGTACTGGTCGGTCGCGCCGGTGAGGCCGTTCACGTAGGTGTTGCGCAGGTCGCCGAAGGCGGCACCGCCGGTGGCGTAGAACAGGGCGCGGTCGACGGCGAAGCCGAGGCGGCCGCGGATCGAGCCCTGGATCGGCTCGCGCGTGGCGTTGCCGAAGCCGCCGAGCGCGTAGGCCGAACGGTAGTTCGAGCCGTCGACGTCGCCTTCGATACCGAACACGCCGCCAGCGCCGCCGAGACCGCCGATCAGCGGCAGCGAGGAGAACGCGCCGGTGATGTTCGACAGGACGGGGATCGACTGGGTCGAGAAGAGGTAGCCGATGTGGCCGCCGCCGACGATGCCGTTGGGGCTCGCGCCGTTGGCGGCGAGGCCGTTGCCGAAGTTGTCATAGGCCAAGGCGTTCGAGCGGCCGAACTGGTAGCCGACCTGGCCGCCGATATAGAGACCGGTCCACGAGAACACCGGGATCGGCGGCGGGGGCGCGTACACCGGCGGAGCGCGGCGCGACGGGAGGTCGGCGGCGAAGGCGGTGGTCGAGAGTAGAGCGAGAGCCAGAGCGCTGGCGACGGACTTGATGTGCATGTCTTCCCCTCAGAAGCGATGTGAACCTTAAACGTGCGGACTGAGGCGAAAGCTTCACCCGGATCCGTCGAACGACCCGCTTAAAACAAGCAGTGGCCGTAGGGACACAAAGTGCCTAACGTTTAGGCAAGTGATATGGATTCAAGCGAAAGCCCGGCACGAGGCCGGGCTTTCTGGATTTTGGGAGGCGGTTGCCGCTCAGTAGCGAGCGACGACCGGGGCGGGCGAGAACGTGTTGAACTTGTACGAGAAGCCGGCCTGCACGCGGTTGTCGGTCTCGCGATGGCGGACGTTGAGGCCGCCGGCCGAGGAGTTGGCGAGGTTGTCGGAGAACGCGCCGTAGTCGGTGTAGCGGTATTCGACGCGGATCGAGAGGTTGTTGGTGAAGGCGTACTCGACGCCGCCGCCGACGGTGTAGCCGACACGGGTGTGGCTGTACTGGTCGGTCGCGCCGGTGAGGCCGTTCACGTAGGTGTTGCGCAGGTCGCCGAAGGCGGCACCGCCGGTGGCGTAGAACAGGGCGCGGTCGACGGCGAAGCCGAGGCGGCCGCGGATCGAGCCCTGGATCGGCTCGCGCGTGGCGTTGCCGAAGCCGCCGAGCGCGTAGGCCGAACGGTAGTTCGAGCCGTCGACGTCGCCTTCGATACCGAACACGCCGCCAGCGCCGCCGAGACCGCCGATCAGCGGCAGCGAGGAGAACGCGCCGGTGATGTTCGACAGGACGGGGATCGACTGGGTCGAGAAGAGGTAGCCGATGTGGCCGCCGCCGACGATGCCGTTGGGGCTCGCGCCGTTGGCGGCGAGGCCGTTGCCGAAGTTGTCATAGGCCAAGGCGTTCGAGCGGCCGAACTGGTAGCCGACCTGGCCGCCGATATAGAGACCGGTCCACGAGAACACCGGGATCGGCGGCGGGGGCGCGTACACCGGCGGAGCGCGGCGCGACGGGAGGTCGGCGGCGAAGGCCGACCCCGCCAGGGTGGCGAGAGCCACCGTCGACAGGAGTACCGTTCTGATCACTGGCTTGTTCCTTTCAAGAAGCAGCAAGGCTTCGGTTAGCCGATAGTCTCGGCGGCACAAAGCGAAAAGCTCATCACTGCGCCCCGTGGGTCCACATAGACAGCGAGGTGTATCTTATTCGTTACCGCAAGAGATTCGTGACCAAACCAGCGATCTGCTGCCAACAATACGCGTCAAGTATTAAGAAATTAACCAAGATCAGCGATCAGGTCATAAGTATCGGCGGCTTTTACGTTGACTGTGATAATTTCGCCGGCGCGGATCGGGCGGCGGCTGGTGATGCGCACCTTGCCGTCGATCTCCGGCGCGTCGCCCATGGTGCGGCCAATCCCGCCGGTGGCGCCGCCCTCGTCGACGATCACCTTCAGCCTCCGCCCGACCTTGGCTCGCAGCTTCCGCGCGCCGATCGCCTGCTGGCGTTCCATGAAGCGGCGATGACGCGCCGCCTTGAGCGGTGCCGGTACGGAGGGGCGATCGAGGTCGTTGGCGGGCGCGCCGCCGACCGGCTCGTATTGGAAGGCTCCGACCCGGTCGAGCTTGGCCTCGTCGAGCCACGCCAGCAACGCTTCGAAATCCTCGTCGGTCTCGCCGGGAAAGCCGACGATGAAGGTCGAGCGCAAAGTCAGATCCGGGCAGATCTCGCGCCAGCGGCGAATGCGCTCGAGCATCTTCTCCTGGTCGCCGGGGCGGCGCATCGCACGCAGCACCGCGGGGCTCGCGTGCTGCAGAGGCATGTCGAGGTAGGGCAGCACGAGGCCCTCCGCCATCAGCGGGATGACTTCGTCGACGTGCGGATAGGGATAGACGTAGTGCAGGCGCACCCAGGCGCCGAGCGAGCCGAGATCGCGGGCGAGATCGACGAAACGGGCGCGGGCTTCGCCGTCGCGCCAGGGGCTCGTCGCGTAGCGCAGGTCCACCCCGTAGGCGCTGGTGTCCTGCGAGATCACCAGGAGTTCCTTGACGCCGGCCTTCACCAGGCGCTCGGCCTCCCGCAGCACCTCGCCCGCGGGACGAGACACCAGACGACCGCGCAGCTGTGGAATGATGCAGAAGGAGCAGCTGTTGTTGCAACCTTCGGAAATCTTCAGGTAGGCGTAGTGGCGCGGGGTGAGCTTGATGCCCTGCTCCGGCACCAGCTCGAAACGCGGGTCGTGCGGCCGGGGCGCCGCCTGATGCACCGCGCCGACGACGCTCTCGTAGGCCTGCGGCCCGGTGATCGCCAGCACGCCGGCGAAGCGCTCGCGTATCGCATCGGGCGTGGCGCCCATGCAGCCGGTCACGATGACCTTGCCGTTCTCCTCCAGCGCGGCACCGATCGCCGCCAGCGATTCGGCCTTGGCGCTGTCGAGGAAGCCGCAGGTGTTGACGACGACGACGTCGGCACCGGCGTGCGTCTTGGAGAGCTCGTAGCCCTCGGCGCGCAATTGCGTGATGATCCGCTCGCTGTCCACCAACGCCTTGGGGCAACCAAGAGACACGAAGGAGATGCGCGGAGCCGCGATGGGCGGGGCAGCACATGCGGGCACTGCGGATAGGTCGATCATGACGTCAGGTCGCACGATCGGCGCCGCGGTGCAACGCGACTTGGCGACGGCGGCTGGTGTCGGACCAGAACGAAAGAAACCCGGCGCAAGGCCGGGTTTCTCGAGACCATCAGGTCGCGTGCGACGTGCGGCTCAGTAGCGAGCCACGACCGGCGCGGCGACCGGCGTGTCGAACTTGTAGGAGAAGCCGACGGTCACGCGCTGCACGGTGTCGCGGTGCGTGAAGGTCGAATTCGGCGCACCGACCGCGAAGGTCGGGACATCGGTGTAGCGGCCGTAGTCCGTGTAGCGGTACTCGGCGCGCAGCGAGAACTGCGTGGTGATGGCGTATTCGATACCGCCGCCGACGGTGTAGCCGACCTTGGTATGCGTGATGTTCTGATAGCCGCCGAAGAAGACCGGGGCGGCATAGGTGTTCTGGAACTGCGCGAAGGCGGCACCGCCGGTGGCGAAGAACAGGGCGCGGTCGACAGCGATACCGATGCGGCCGCGAGCCGAACCGTTGATCTGGTTGCGGGTGGTGGCTGTGTACGCACCGAAGGTCTGCGCGGAGCGATAATCGGTACCCTGAACGTCGCCTTCCACGCCGACCACGCCACCTGCACCGCCGAAGCCGCCGATGAAGGGCAGGCCCGAGAGGCCGCCAGCGAACTGGCCGAGGATCGGGAGGGACTGCGTCGAGAAGTTGTAGCCGATGTGCGCGCCACCGGTGGTGCCGTTCGGCGTGCCGGTGTTGTAGAACACGTCCGGACCGGCGCCGAGCGGCGCGGCGACCTGACGGACGGTGTCGCGACCGAACGCGTAGCCGGCGTCGCCACCGATATAGAAGCCGGTCCAGGAGAAGAGCGGCACCGGCGGCACGTAGACCGGGGGAGCCCGGCGAGAGGGAAGGTCCGCGGCGAAGGCCGAGGTGCTGGCGGCGGCAATCGCCACCGTGGACAGGAGGAGCTTACGAATCACGCTGGTGGTTCCTTTCGGGTGCGAAATGCGATGACCGATGAATACCCCAAAGCGTTTGCCCCACAATGGTGAAAGGCGGTTTGAAGGCGCCAGTGAGGCTCTATCCCGGCGGGTGTTACCGGGCTGCAACTAAATTGATGGCGCGTTGCACTTGATCATTACGTGAAGGTTAAGGGCGGTGTCCGATCGGCCAAATCTTCCGGAGCGAGGCGCGGAGGTCGCGTCCGAGGCGGCAGCTTTGGCTTGCATGCGCAGGGCCGGAGCCTAAAAGCACGAGGACAAGGAGATCGTCCATGACGCTCAAAGCCCTGCCGTACGCGTTCGTCGTGCTCGTCACCGTCGCCGGCACGACGGCGAGCCGCGCCGACAAGCCGAAATACAATATCGACGATGTCACCGCATGCTCGCCCGACGCGATGCGTCTATGCAAGGACAAGCTGCCCGATCTGGACGCGATCCAGGATTGTATGAAGGAAAACTATGACAGGCTGCGCCCGGCCTGCAAGGCGCGGTTCGACCGCATGCACTGACACCGTCCGAGGCCACGCGGCGTTTTCGCGCGCGATCGCGGAAGAGATTGCACCGTTCGGAGACCTATCCTAAGACTTTGGAAAGGTTCTGAGGTACCAGCGCGTGATCGATCCGTTCGCCGACTTTGATCCTCGTAAATGTAAGCCGATTCCTGCTGACAGCTAGACTTATGCGTCAGCTGTTCGCTCCCGGCGCCGATGCGGTGTTCCGCCTCGCCATCCTCCTCGTGGTGGCCGGCGTCATCGGCCTGTTCCTGGTGACGGCCGGCTTCTCCACATCGTCCTACATCTCGCGCGTGGGTGTCGCGCCCGACCAGCCGCTGCCGTTCAGTCACAAGCATCATTCCGGCGAACTCGGCATCGACTGCCGCTATTGCCACACGAGCGTCACCAAGCTTGCCACGGCCGGCATCCCGCCGACCTGGACCTGCATGACCTGCCATTCACAGATCTGGAAGGACTCGCCGATGCTCGAGCCGGCGCGCGCGAGCCTCAGCGACAACAAGCCGATCGTGTGGACGCGCGTGAACCGGTTGCCGGACTACGTCTATTTCAACCACTCGATCCACGTGACCAAGGGCGTCGGCTGCTCCAGCTGCCACGGCAACATGAAGGAGATGCAGCTGACCTCGCGGGCTCACGGCTTCGAGATGGATTTCTGCCTGAACTGCCATCGCAATCCAGAGAAATACGTGCGGCCGCAGGGCGAGATCTTCAACATGGCCTGGAGCCCGCCCGACGATCAGGACAAGCTCGGCCGCGACCTCGTCAAGCAGTACCACATCGGCGGCCCCGAGAAGCTGTCCGACTGCTCGATCTGCCACCGATGACGGGCTCGGCGGTGACGGGCGCGAAGAGGGCGACCAGGACCAGGGGCGAAGAGGTCGACCTCGCCGCGGTCCGCGCCGCGATCGAGAGCGGCGACGCGCCGACCTTCTGGAAGAGTCTCGACGCCGTCGCCGACACGCCGGCCTTCCGCCGCTTCGTCGCACGCGAGGTGCCGGCGGCGGCGCATCTCGCCGCCGGTCCCGACCGGCGCGGCTTCTTCAAGGTCATGGCCGCCTCGTTCGCCTTGATGGGGCTCGCCGCTTGCGACGACGTCGAGGACGGCCGCCAGTACGAGGTGCCCTACGTGCGCCAGCCCGAGCGCATCGAGGCCGGCGCCACCCTGACCTACGCCTCGACGACGTTGATCGACGGCTTCGCCAACGGCGTCACCGTCACGACGACGAACGGGCGTCCCATCAAGATCGAGGGCAACGACCGGCACCCGTGGAGCCTCGGCGGCACCGACATCTTCGGCCAGGCCTCGGTGCTCGGCCTCTACGATCCGGCGCGCTCGCAGACGGTGCGCTACCTCGATCGGATCTCGGACTGGGATACGTTCCGCAACCAGATGCTCGGCCAGGTCGCCGCGCTCAGGGCCGACAAGGGCAAGGGCTTCCGGCTGCTCACCGGCACGCTGACCTCGCCCTCGACGATCGCGCTGATCCAGTCGATCATGAAGGACATGCCGGAGGCCAAATGGCACATGGCGTCGTCTCTCGGCGCTCCGGCGCTGGAGACGGCGAGCCAGGCCCTGTTCGGCGAGAGGGTCGACACGCGGCTGCACTTCGACAAGGCCGAGGTCGTCGTCGCCTTCGAGGGCGACTTCCTCGACAACGGTCCGGCGCAGGTCGGCCTGTCGCGCCGCTACATGGACTCGCGCCGCGCCTCCGCGATCAAGGGCGCCCTGCTGACGCTCCACGCCGCGGCGTCGACACCGAGCCTCACCAGCGCCAAGGCCGACCACCACGTCTCCGTCGAGCCCGATGCTATGGCCCATCTCGTCGATCGTGTGGCGGCGGCGGCCACGGGCGCTCCGGCACCCGAGGGTGCCCACCCCGACGCCAAGCTGGATGCCTGGGTGGCCCGCGTCGGCGCGGCGCTGTCCGCCGCGAAGGGAAGGAGCATCGTCACCGCGGGTGCGACCCAGCCGGTGGCGGTGATCGAGGCGGTCCACCGTCTCAATGCCGCGCTCGAGAACGTCGGCAAGACGGTCACCTACGCCGAGCCGGTGCTGCCGCAGGCCGAGACCGCGGATTTGCTGGTCGAGGCGATGAGCAAAGGTGAGGTGTCGACCTTGCTGATGCTCGACACCAACCCGGTCTACGAGATGCCGGCTTCGGCCGAGTTCGCGCAGGCCCTCAAGAAGGTCGGGCTGAAGATCCAGGCCGGGCGCACTGTCGACGAAACGGCGATCCGGGTGGACTGGAACCTGCCGCTGGCGCACCCGCTCGAATCCTGGGGCGACGCCCGCGCCGTGGACGGCACGGCGAGCCTGATCCAGCCCATGATCCGCCCGCTGTTCGAGGGCCGCACGGCCGCCGAGATTCTGTCGCTCATGTTCGAGCCGCAGGCCCGCGGCGGCCTCGCCATCGTCAAGGCCTACTGGCAGGGCACGCAGCAGGCCGATTCCTTCGAGCCGAGCTGGCGCAAGGCGCTGACCGAGGGCTTCTGGCCGAACACAGCCTCCAAGGAGAAGACCGTCACCGCCGCCTCCGGGGTCGCCGTGCCGGTCGGCGCGCCGCTGGACGTACGACCCGACCGGATCACGGTCGTCTTCCAGCCTGATGCCACGATCCGCGACGGCTCCTACGCCGCCAGCGCCTGGCTGCAGGAGCTGCCGAAGGCCCTGACCAAGGTGACGTGGGACAACGTCGTCGCGATCAGCCCGAAGCTCGCCGAAAGGCTCAAGCTCGCCACCGGCGACATCGTCGCCCTGTCCTCCGGCGACGCCGCGATCGAGGGTGCCGCCTGGATCCTGCCGGGGCAGGCCGAGCGGACGGTGACGCTGACGCTCGGCTACGGTCGCAACGCGCCCGACCAGATCTTCGACGGTCTCGGTTACGATGCCGGCCGGTTGCGCTCGACGGACCAGCCCTGGATTCTCGCCGGCGCCAGCCTCGCCAAGACGGGGCGCAAGGCCACGCTGGCGACGACGCAGGACCACAACACGATGGAGGGCCACGACTTCGTCCGCGTCGCCCGCGTGGGACAGCCGGCGGGTCCCGGCGAGCACAGGGACGATCGCAGCCTCTACGGCCCCGTGACCAAGCCCGAGGACCAGAAGCCGGCCGACTACAACGAGGCGCGTGCCTGGGGCATGGTGATCGACACCGACGCCTGCATCGGCTGCAACGCCTGCGCCGTGGCCTGCCAGAGCGAGAACAACATCGCCGTCGTCGGCAAGGAGCAGGTGGCGCTGGGGCGCGCCATGCATTGGCTGCGGATCGACCGCTATTACTCCTCGGCCAAGTCCGAGGGGCAGGGGCTCGACGACCCCGACACGCACTTCCAGCCGGTGCCCTGCATGCACTGCGAGTTGGCGCCCTGCGAGGTCGGCTGCCCGGTCGAGGCGACGTTGCACGACCACGAGGGCCTGAACCTCATGGTCTACAATCGCTGCGTCGGTACCCGCGCCTGCTCCGGCTACTGCCCCTACAAGGTGCGGCGCTTCAACTTCCTCGAGTACAATGCGGGGCAGTCGCCCTCCGTGCAGCTGCGCAACAACCCCGAGGTCACGGTGCGCGCGCGCGGCGTGATGGAGAAGTGCACCTATTGCGTCCAGCGCATCGCCGAGGCGCGCATCGACTCCGACAAGTCGGGCCAGCCGATCGCCGACGGCGCGGTGCAGACCGCCTGCCAGACCGCCTGTCCGACGCGGGCGATCACCTTCGGCAACCTCGCCGATCCCAAGAGCGCCGTCGTCGCCGCCCGCAAGGATCCACGCAATTACGACCTGCTCGGCGAGCTCAACGTGCGGCCCCGCACCACCTACCTCGCCGAACTGGCCCCGGCCGCATCCGGCACTGGCAAGGAGGGTTGAGCTTGACCAGCGTCACCCCCGGCGATCTCGAGGTCGGGCGCCCGCACCACCTCGTCGCTCGCGACTTCATCGGCAAGAACCAGACCTTCGACACCATCGGTGGCGAGGTCGCCGACATCGCCTTCAAGCACCCGATGCGGCGTTGGTGGCTGGCCTTCGCCGCCGCGATGGGCCTCGTCGGGCTCCTCGGGATCAGCCTGGTCTGGTTGTTCGCCCAGGGCGTCGGCGTGTGGGGCAACAACAATCCCGTGGTCTGGGCGCTCGACATCGTCAGCTATGACTGGTGGATCGGCGTCGCTTCTGGAGGGTTGTTCGTGTCGGCGGCCTTCATGCTGGTCGACGCGCAATGGCGCTCGGCGGTCAACCGCATCACCGAGACGCTGTCGCTGGTGGCCGCCGCCGCCGCCGCCGTCTACCCGATCATCCATCTCGGGCGTCCCTGGTTCTTCTACTGGAACCTGCCCTATCCCAACACCTTCGACCTGTGGCCGCAGTTCCGCTCGCCGCTGTTCTGGGACGCGGTCGACATCATCTCGTTTCTCGGCGTCGCCGTCGTGTTCTGGTACGTCGGCATGATCCCCGACCTCGCATCGCTGCGCGACCGTGCGGTGGAGCGCATGCCGCCGGCAAACGAGCGCGCCGGTGTCGGGCTGCTGCGCGCTCAGCTCTACGGCATCCTGGCGCTGGGCTGGCGAGGCTCGGCCACGCACTGGCTGCGCTGGATGCAGGCCTACCGCATCGTCGCCCTGCTCGGCGTGATCCTCGTCGTGTCGCTGCAGACCGGTGCGTCGGTGATGTTCGCCGGCTCGGTCGAGCCCGGCTGGCACGACACGCTTCTGCCGGTCGCGTTTCTGCTCGGCGCGATCTTCGAGGGCGTCGCCTTCATCGCGGCGATGACGGCTCTTCTGCGCGGCGTCTTCGGCCTTCACGATCTCATCACGCCGCGCCATCTCGACACGCTCGCCAAGATCCTGCTCGTGTTGAGCCTGCTCAACTTCTACTGCTACGCGGCGGAAATCTTCGGCACCGCGCTCGGCGGCGACACGTTCGATCTCGCGGTGCTGCATCGCCGCATCTTCGGCCATCAGGCCTGGGCGTTCTGGGCGATCCTGTTCGCCTCGCTGGTGTCGCCGCAGCTGTTCTGGCTGCCGGCGGTGCGCCGCTCCGGCGTCGCGTTGTTCCTCATCGGCCTGCTCGTGGCGATCGGCATGTTCGGCGATCACTTCATGGTCATCGTGGTGACGCTGCAGCACGATTTCCTACCCTCTTCGGCGCATGCCTACGATGCCGATTTCTGGGACATCGCCACCTTCGTCGGGTCAATCGGGCTGTTCGTGGCCTTGATGCTGCTGGCCTTCCGCTATCTGCCGCTGCTCTCTATCGTCGGCACGCGGCGCCTGGCCCAGCGCGCCCGCTGGAGGCGGGCATGAGCGCGCCGCACTCGGAGGTCGGCGAGCCGCCGCTCTACGGCATCGCCGCCGAGTTCGGCTCGCCCGACGCGGTGCTCGCGGCGGCCCATGCGCTGCGTCCGAAGGCCTTCGGACGGCTGGAGATCTACTCGCCCGTTCCAGTGCCCGGCGCGCTCGAGGCGCTCGGCCGCACGCATCGCGCGATTCCCTCCTTCATGGCGCTGGGCGGCGCCGTGCTCGGCTTCGCGCTGATGATGGGCATGTGCGTCTACGCCACCGCCGTAAGCTACGTGTTCGACATCGGCGGCCGCCCTCTGGTGAGCTGGCCGGCCTTCATCGTGCCCAGCGTGTCCTTCGCGGTGCTGACATCGGCGCTGGTGGTGTTCTTCAACTGGACCTTCCTCTGCCGCCTGCCGATGCTGAACCATCCCGCCTTCAACATCCCCGGCTTCCTGCGCGCTTCGCAAGACCGCTTCTTCCTCACGGTCGCGCCGCAGCAAGGCGCGGAAACGGGGTCGCTCGATGCCGATGCGGTGGAGCGCGCCTTCGCCGGGCTCGCCCAGCGCCCCCTTGTCGTGACGCGGGTGAAACGGTGAGGCGCGTCTCGATCGCGGTAGCAGCGCTGGCGCTGGCCGGCTGCGGCGACGCCAACATGTACGCGCAGAAGAAGGTCCTGACCTGGGACCGCAACGAGGTGCTGCCGAACAAGACGGCGATGCAGTTGCCCGTCATCGGCGCGGTACCGCGCGACGAGCCCAACCAGGCGGCGCCGCAGCCGCAGACCATCACCGCCGCGCTGGTCGAGCGCGGGCACGCGCAATACGACATCTTCTGCACGCCCTGCCACGGCCTGACGGGCGCGGGCAACGGCATGATCGTGCAGCGCGGCTTCCCGCATCCGCCGCCGTTCACCGACGACAAGCTGATGAAGGCCAAGGCGCAGCACTTCTACGACGTGCTGACCAACGGCAAGGGCGCGATGTACTCCTACGCCGACCGCGTGACGCCGGCCGACCGCTGGGCGGTGGCGGCCTACATCCGGGCGCTGCAGCTCTCGCAGAAGCCGGTCGTCGCCGACCTTTCTCCGGACGACAAGCTCAGGCTCGACAAGGGGATCCCATGACCCGGGCCTCAACCCCGCTCGCGGTCGCCGGCGCGGTCTGGATCGCCGCCTTGGTCGCCGTGATCGTCGTGGCGATCGCCGCCGGCTGGAGCGTGACCACCCATCGCTATTTCGCCGGCTGGCTCATCGCCGTGTCCCTGCCGCTCGGGGCGCTGCCGGTGTTGATGGTGCTCGATCTCCTGGGCGCCGCCGAGACGTCGACCGCCACGGCGCTCCGGCTTCTGCTCGCCGCCCTGCCGGTGCTGGCGCTGCTGATCATCCCCGTGCTGTTCGACCTGTCCGGTGTCTTCCCGTGGCCGGCGGGCTCGCATCTGGCGGCCGCCTCGGACGAGCCGCTCAAGGGCTTCGCCCGGCAATGGTACGCGCCCGGCTTCTTCGGCACGCGCAGCATCGTCTATCTCGTGGTCTGGGTGATGCTGGCGCTGTTCTTCGTGCGTCCGGCGCCGCGCTCGCAGCGGCACCGCACGATCGCCGGAGCCGGGCTCGCCGTGCATTTCGTCATCGGCACGCTGGCCGCCTACGACTGGTGGATGTCGCTCGATCCGGCGTTCATGTCGTCGGCCTACGGACTGCTGGTGATCGCCGCGCAGGCCACCTTCGCGTTGACGGTCGCCTCGCTGGCGGTGCTCGTCACCGAACGCGCCGCCTTGGAGCGCACGGTTCGGCTCGCCCTGCTTGCCGTGCTGTTCCTCGCCGCCTTCATCCAGTTCTCGCAATATCTGGTGATCTGGTCGGCCAACCTGCCCAAGGAGATCGTCTGGTATCAGGCGCGATGGGTCGGCGGGCTCGGCCCGACCTTCGTGGTCGGCGTGCCGATGCTGCTGGCCCTGGCGTTCCTGGTGCTGATTCCCGCGCCGGTCGCGGCGATGCGTCTGCCGGCACTCGTCGCCCTGGGGGCGATCCTCCTGGTCGCCTTTCTCGACCTTGCCTGCCTGGCTTGTCCGCGCGGCACGTTCACCTTCGGCGGCGTGGGTCTCGTGCTGGCCTTCCTGATCGTCGTCGGCGGCCTGGGCGCGGGATGCGCGGCGGTGCTGGGCGGTCGGCTCGCCAGGGGGCTTCTTCATGAGTGAGCGCGACAGAAAGATCGCGCTGGGCGTCGCCGCCGAGTGCCTGGGCGAACGCGGTGACCCAGCGCAAGGTGTGGTTGCGCGCGTCCATCAATGCGAGCGACAGGAGATCGCGGCCTGCGGCACGCATTTGAAGAGCATCGACGTCCGCGATTTCGATGTCGAGCATGCGGCTCCTTCGCGGAGCAAACCCCCGCCCGACGATTGTGGCATCGACGAATCGGCTACGATCGAACTGGATGGAATCCCAGGCAAAGCTCCAGGGCGGCGCCGCCTCGACGGCCCCTGCGCCGACGCCGGGCGCCCGCCTGATCGCCCACCTCGACATGGACGCTTTCTACGCGTCCGTCGAGTTGCTGCGCTATCCGGAACTGAAGGGCCTGCCGGTGGTGATCGCGGGCGGCCGCCGGCATGCGCCGGTTCGGCGGGCAGACGGCAGCCTCGAGTTCTTCCGCCTGCGGGGCTATGCCGGCCGCGGCGTCGTCACGACCAGCACCTACGAAGCCCGCGCGCTCGGCGTGCATTCGGCGATGGGCGTGATGAAGGCTGCCGCGCTCGCCCCCGACGCCGTGCTCCTGCCGGTCGACTTCGACGAATACCGGCGTTATTCGCGGCTCTTCAAGGCGGCCGTCC
>CAZZWW010000008.1:0-4880 GCA_964657815.1 Vulcanimicrobiota bacterium
CGCCCTCGAACCGCGTCCGGGCCTTGGCCCTGGGTGCTGGCGCCATCGAGCCCACGACGCCGGTGCCGCCTGTAAGCGCCGCCAGCTCCTCGAGCTTGCCTCCGCCCACCAGGGTGGCGCCGCCCAGGCCGTCGCGCCTCTGGGACACCGTGCCGACCACCTCGTAGCCCAACGTCTTCACGAGACGGCCCAGCTCCTGGAGGCTGGCTTCATGCGCGTCGTCGGCGACGTCCGGCAACTGGACGCCGACGAGGACGGCGTGGGGTATCGGTGCTCTGGTCTCCATGGACGGCGCTGTAGCACGCTGCATGAGGCGAGGGGGCTCGTGCGGCTGCCGTGCGGGCCGCAGCGCGTGCGACGTCCGATGTCGCCCGCGGCGGGGCCGCTCGATCGGCAGGTGCCTCGAAGACGCGGCGGTGACGCCGTCGTGTTCGTCTCATCCCTTCCGGGTCGGAACCGGGCGAGGCAAGCCCCTTTTGCCGAGGCCCGTCGACCCACAGCGGAACCGATCCGCGCGGCGGCCTGCGAGGCACCATGAAGAAGATCCTGATCGCCGCTTCCACGCTCGCGCTTCTCGCGACGGTACCCGCTCATGCTCAAGGGACCCTCGGCGCCGCCGTCGACAAGCTCACCACCGACGCCATCGGTGGCATGACCATGGGCGATCACGCCACCAACAAGCTCATGGTCGAGAGGAGCCAGACGGGCTCGCTGCTGACGTCGAAGCTCGTCGGCGCGACCGTCTACGACAACAAGGGGGACAAGATCGGAACGATCCAGGACCTCGTCATCGTCCAGGGCAAGGCCGTCTCCGGCGTGATCGTCAGCGTCGGCGGCTTCCTCGGGATCGGCGACAGCTACGTCCTCATCAATCCATCGAGTTTCGCCTTGAACGTCCAGGATGGGACCGTGAAGGCCTACCTGAACGCCATGAAGGAGCAGCTCAAGGACGCTCCGAAGTACACGTACAAGAAAAGCTGAGGCGTAGCCGCGGGCCCATGGACCGAGCGGCCCGTCCGCGCTTACCCTGCCGCAGCAGGGAACGGGTGGACCGGGACCGAAGCGAGAACTCGCCCTCGCGATCGATTCGTGCCCGGTCCGTGCTCAATACGATCCGAACTTCCAAGATCGGGACAGCCGCTGGATGGCGGCCCTTAACCTTCCGGTCATCGACACCTGCGGAACGCTCGACGGAGCCGGCGGCAGTGTCTTCGCGACATAGCGAGCATAGGCCAGCATCCAGTCGTCGGCGATCTCACGTTGCGCCTGCGGAAGCGGCAGAGCCCCGGCGCAGACGAGGCGTTGCATCTCCACCTCGAGCAGGTCCTTGCGCGCGGCCTCAACGTTGGGCTGCGGCCAGAGGTTGGCGGCCGTGTTCGACCCGCCGAGCGCGAGCGGGACAAGGTGGTCGCACTCGTAGCTGTAGCGCGCGAGCGGCGTATCGGGGATGCTGTAGGCCCTGAAGACCTCGTCGCAGCGGGAGGTCGGCACCCGTCTGCGCTCACGGGTCCGTTGATGGCAGACGACGTCGAGGTCGCCCGTCATGACCTCGCCCGGCGTCATCATTGGGTCGGGCAGCGCGGGCGCGTCCTGGGCCGACGACGGCATCGCCGAGGTCGCGAGCAGGATGGCCGGGATCGCCCCGCGCGTGATCATCCGAACAGTCTGCATCGCCGGCCCTACCGCCACATGCCGCGCATCTTGGCGCCGACGTCGAGCCGCACGCCTCGCGGCGCCGCCACCGAGGACCTCGCGGCCGAGACCAGCGGCCAGGACGTGCACTCGAAGCGGTCGAGGATGGCCTTCGGAATGAACCGCGTGCGCGCCGCGTAGATGTGGCGGTCGCCCATCGCGTTCTGGCCGTGGGTGAAGAAGCGCGTCGGCACGACGAGATGGAGATCGTCCTTGGCCCGCGTCATGGCGACGTAGAGCAGCCGTCGCTCCTCGTCGATCTCGGCCGTCGTTCCGGTGCCGAGGTCGGAGGGGATGCAGCCGTCGACGCAGTTCAGCACGAACACAGACTTCCACTCCTGTCCCTTGGCGGAATGGATGGTCGAGAGGATCAGGTAGTCCTCGTCGAGCAGCGGCAAGCCGGCCTGGTCGCTCGTCGCGTCGGGCGGGTCGAGCGTCAGCTCCGTCAGGAAGCGTTCGCGCGAGGGATAGCCGCCGGCGATCTGCTGGAGCTGAAGGAGGTCGGCACCCCGGGTCTCGGCGTCCTCGTGGATGCGTTCGAGGTGCGGCTCGTACCAGGCCCGCGCGAGGTCGAGTTCAGCCGGCCACCCCGCGCGGCCGCCGTGGAGCGCGACGACGGTCTCGACGAAGGCCGGCGCTGATGCCAGGGCGGCGACCGGGTCGGCGGCCCCGGCGAGATGGTCGAGCACGACCTTCGTCGTACTGGGACCGACGCCCGGGATCAGCTGCATGACGCGGAAGGCGGCGACGCGGTCGCGCGGGTTCTGGGCGAGGCGCAGCAGCGCCAGCACGTCCTTGACGTGGGCGGCGTCGAGGAACTTCAGGCCGCCGAACTTCACGAAGGGTACGTTGCGCACCGTGAGTTCAACCTCCAGCGGACCGCTGTGGCTCGACGTGCGGAACAGCACCGCCTGCTGCTTCAGCGCCGTCGTAGCCTCGCGGTTCTCCAGCACCGGTCGACGACGCAGCGGGCTTGGCATGCCTCATCGGCGACGGCGACCAGGCACGGCTTGTCGGCGGAGGTCCGCTCGCTCCACAGGGTCTTGGCAAAGCGCTCGCTGGCGAGGTCGATGACGGCGTTGGCGGCGGCGAGCACCGGCTGCGTCGAGCGGTAGTTGCGCTCCAGCGTCACGATCGTCGCCGGCGGGTCGAAGTGGCCCGGAAAGTCGAGGATGTTGCGCACCGTCGCGGCGCGGAAGGAGTAGATCGACTGGGCGTCGTCGCCGACGACGGTCAGCCCGCGGCCGTCGGGCTTCAGCGCCAGCAGGATCGAGGACTGCAGGCGGTTGGTGTCCTGGTACTCGTCGACCATGACGTGGTCGAAGCGGCCGCCGATCTCGGCCGCGAGGTCGGGTTCAGCGACGCTCTGCGCCCAGTAGAGCAGCAGATCGTCGTAATCGAGGACGCCCTGGGCCTGCTTGGCCTCGACGTAGGCCGCGAAGATGGACCGCAAAGCGTCAGCCCAAGCCGCGCACCACGGAAACGAACGCCCAAGAACCTCCTCGAGCGGCGCCTCGGCGTTGACGCAGCGCGAGTAGATCGCGAGGCACGTGCCCTTGGTCGGGAACCGGCGCTCGATGTTGGCGAAGCCGAGGTCGTTGCGCACCAGGTTCATCAGGTCGGCAGAGTCCTCGCGATCGTGGATCGTGAAGGCCGGGTCGAGGCCGATCTCGTAGGCATATTCGCGCAGGAGCCGCGCCCCGATGCCGTGGAACGTCCCGGCCCAGGTCAGCGCGTCGGTCATCGTCCCCGCCTTGTCGCCCAGCACCTTGCGCGAGATGCGCTCGACGCGCCGCGCCATCTCGGCCGCGGCACGGCGGGAGAAGGTCAGGAGCAGGATGCGGCGGGGATCGGCGCCGTTGAGGATCAGGTGGGCGACACGGTGCGCCAGGGTGTTGGTCTTGCCCGATCCGGCACCCGCGATGACGAGGAGCGGGCCCTGCCGCGGATCGGCGCCGTGCTCGACGGCCCGGCGCTGGTCGGGGTTAAGCGCGTCGAGGTAGGCCGCGGGTTCGGCCTGCATGGCGATCGTCGTGTCGAGCATCGCTCCGGTCTCTCGACGATCGTCGTAAATGGGCCGCCAGTATGCTGACGCTCTTCTAAGTTCCCATTTTGTTCACGGCTGATGATTCGTCAACGACGGTCGGGCGCCACTAAACGAAAAGGCCACATACCACCGGTCCTTGGGCAAGGCGCTTGCTTAAGGGGTGCCGCTCAGAAATCACTGTAAGGCTAGATGAGCAAGGTTCGTGGCCACCATCTGGCCACCACATGCTAGGGGCAAAAACCAGGAAATATTTCTAAACGAAAAAACCTTGCCACATCAGCAGGTTAGGTGGTGCCGCAAGAGGGAATCGAACCCCCGACCCCCTCATTACGAATGAGGTGCTCTACCGACTGAGCTATTGCGGCGTTCGGCGCGTCTTAGCCGCGCGCCAAGTCGTTGGCAACCTTGGCGCTCAGCCCGAACTGTAGACGGAGCGGGCGCGGGCCGGCCGATCCGGCGCCGAGGCCGACGGCTCTTGCGGCGTCGGGGCGGCTGCAGCAGGCTCGTCGTGCACCGGCACCGACGGCGTCGCCAGGATCGCGGCCGCCTTATCGTGACCGTCGTAGAGCGATGGCTCGGCGGGGTGGGACGGCTCGGTGGCGTGCGGCGCGGGCGCGGCAAGCGCGACGTGATCCCCGATCGGCTCCGGCGCGACCGGCTCGGCTTCGGGCACCGCCGGCCGATCGTCGATCGGCGCGGGCTGCGCGGCCGGCAGGCTCGCCTGCGGGGACGCCATCGCAAGAGCGGGCTCGCGGCGCGGCGGCAGCGCATCCATGGCGGGGCCGGGACGCTCGGCCGGCACCTGCCAACGGAAGGCGTCGAGACGGCCGCTAGCGGGCGATGCGGGTGCCCATTCGTCGTAGACGATGCCGTCGGCCATCCACGCCGGGTCCAGCGCGGCGCGGGAGGCACGGGCAAGCCACTCGCGCCAGAGTCCATGGTCGCCGTGTTCGGCCTCCTCGAGTTCGGCCATGAGCAGGCACATCTTGACCGTGGGACGCTTGCCCTCGCCGACCAGCGGCTCCATCGCCGCGCGCGCCGCGGCATAGTCGGTGTTGGCGAGCGCGGCACGGGCCACGGTGATCCGTCCCACGGGATCATAGGCGGCGAGGCCCATAAGGGTGCGCGCCCGGGTGAGCCG
>CAZZWW010000008.1:4890-21741 GCA_964657815.1 Vulcanimicrobiota bacterium
CCCACGTTCATGTAGGCCTCGGCGATGTCGGGATGCGGGCAGCGCGGCCATGCCTTCTCGACCACCCTGGCGGCCTTCTTGATGTCGCCGCGGCGGCTCAGAAGCCGCGTCGCCAGCACGACCGGCGGGGCGAGGTCGGGCGCGCGCTTCATCGCCGCGCGGGCCAGCGCCAGTGCCGCGTCCGGGTCTCCCATTTCCTTGCCGTAGGCGATGGCCGTCTCGAGCACTGCACGCTGGCGCTCGGCGTCGGCGCCGTCGATCTGCCGGGCCGCGACAGCGGCCTCGATGGTCCGCAGCGCCTGTTCCCAGTCGCCGGTCGTGGCGTGATGGCCGAGTTGCGCCTGTGCCGTCCAGGGCAGCGGCTGCGCCTTGTGCGCGGCGGTGGCGAAGTGGTGGGCCGCTTCGTCGTCGCCGCGCCGGTTCGCCTCGGCATGGAGGCCGCGCAGGCCGAGCACGCGCGTGTCGTCGCGCTGGGCCAGCTCCTGGTAGGCCTGGATGGCACCATGCGCATCGCCGGTGAGCTGTGCCGATTGCGCCCGCAACATGAGCGCCAAGGGATCGTTCTTGAGCTGTCGGCTCGCCTGGGCGCTGGCCCGACCGGCCGTGCGCGCATCGCCCGCGTGAACCGCCACCAGCCCGCGCGACAGCGCGTCGTAGCCCTTCTCGCGGCGCCGACGTTTCGCGGCATAGGCGACGAAGCTCGGCAGGCCGACGACCAAACGAACGATGATCCAGGCGACGATGGCGACGACGGCGACGGCGATCACCAGCAGCGCCGCCGAGGTCTCGATCTGGTAGCCGAACCAGTCCATCGAGATATGGCCGGGATGTTCCACGAGATAGACGCCGCCCCAGGCGACCAGGGCGAGCAGCACGAAGAAGAGGAGGAGACGGATCATCGAGGGACCTTGCAGGCGCCTTGGCGCGGAAGCGACGTCACGACTTCTTCGCGCCGAGCGCGTCGATCGCCGCGTGCTGAAGGTCGCGGGCAGCGGCGAGAGCCTCGACGCTGGTCTTGGCCAGCGCGCCCCAGCTGTCCGACTTGGCCTTGGCATCGGCCGGCAGCGCCTGCCACGCCGCGAAGGCGCCGGGCACGTCGTCGTGGGCGAGGTCGGCCGCGATCAGGTTGACCCGCGAGGTGAGATCGTTGCCGGCGGTGCCGTCGGCGCGGCGCACGCTCACGAGGCCGAACAGGCCGTGCTCGAGCTTCTGGCCGAAGTTGGCGTCGGCCGGCGCGGCGTTGCCGGTGGCGATCACCGGATCCGTGAGCGGCTTCCACTGCGCCAGCAGCGCCTGGGCCGACGGCACGCCGCGGGCGGCGTTCTCGCGCAGCACCGCGACCTTCGCTGGATCGGCGTTGAGCGCGGCGAGCGCGTCGACCTGCCGGGCGTAGGGCCGGCCGGCATCGATCTGCTGGACCAGGCTGTCGGCCACCACGGCCAGCGCCGGGCTGCCGAGCTTGCCCTCGAGCGTCTTCTGCTGGGTCTGCACGGTCCGAGCGTCGGTCTCGGCGCCCTCGGCCTTCTTGAGAGCGCCCGCCACGGCGATGGTCAGCCCCGCGATCTTGTCGCCGAGATCCTTCTGCTGGCTTTTGACCGCGTCGAGAGCGGCTTGCGCGCCGGCCGCCTGCTTCTGCACGTCGGCGACCCCGGTCTGCAGCGTCGCGACCTTGTCGGCGGCACCTTCCTGCTTGACGTCCTGCGCCTGGAGCGCGCCGGTGCGGGTCTTCACCTCGTCGAGCGCCGCCTGGAGCGCGGCGACCTTGCCGGCGAGATCGACACCGGCCGACGGCGCCGCGGCGGACGACGGAGCCGGCTGGCCGGGTGTCGTGGGCTCGGGTGCCTTGGCCGCCTGATCGGGCGAGGGTGCAGCCGCCTGCTTCGGCTCCTGCGTCGGTGCGGCGGCCGGCGCCCGCTTCTCCAGCGCGGCGACCTTCCCCTGGAGGTCGGTGAGGCCCGACTGGAGCTTGGCGACCTCGGCCCGAGGGTCGGGCCGCTTGTCGAGCGCGTCGACGCGGGACGACAGCGTGGCGAGCTGCTGCGGATCCCCGGCGCCTCCGCCCGCCTGCGAATAGACCAGCCACGCGCTGCCGGCACCGATCAGCGCGCCGATCACCAAACCGGCGGCGATCGGGACCAGCGAGCGCTTGCGCTCGGGATCGGCTGCGACCGGCGGGGTCGGGGATGCAACATGGGCGCTCTCATCCGCCGTCGTGGGCGCCGACGCGCCGTGCGCCGCGTCTTCACCGTGAGACCCGCTCGTCGCCTCTTCGCCCGCCGCCGTCGCACCGAACGTCTCCGCCGGCGCATGCGCTAGCGGCTCGTGAGCGGCCGGGTCGGCGCCACCTTCGGCATCCGTCTCGTGCGCCGGCACGAACCGCTCGACGTCTTCGTCGTCCGCCGAACCGAGCGGCCCGCGACGATCGCTGACCGTCCACTCCGACGCCGGCTCGAGGCCGGCACCGGACTTGGCGCGCCCCCGCGAAGTCGGTTGCTCGACGGGCGAGGGAATCGCCGGCTTCGCGCCCTGGTCGTCGTCCGCCATCTCGATCTCCAATGCGTCGGGCGATATCTAGTGCGTTTTCCGAGACGGCGATATGCGCCCCTCTGACGAAACCCTAACGCCGAGGGCCCAGCCGGGTTCGCGATTGCGCCGGCGCCGGTCGTGGCGCAAAAGATCGATGTCGTCACGAGGCGGTTCGAACGCATGACCAGCACCCACGATGTCCCCGTCCACGAGAACCTTCCGGCCGGGCTGGCCGGTGGTTACGCGTCCTTCCGGAGCGGCCGGCTGCGGCAGGATCAGGACCGCTTCCGCACCCTGGCCGAGAAGGGCCAGAAGCCGCCGACGCTGCTCATCGGCTGCTGCGACTCGCGCGTCTCGCCCGAGGTGATCTTCGATGCCGGGCCGGGCGAGATCTTCGTCGTCCGCAACATCGCCGCGCTGGTGCCCCCCTATAATCCGGGCTCGGTGCAGGAAACGGCGGCGGCGATCGAATATGCCGTGCTGGCGTTGAAGGTGGCGCACATCGTGGTGATGGGCCACGCGCAGTGTGGTGGCGTCCGCGCCTACGCCCAAGGCTCGAAGGACGAGTTCACGCCGCTGTCCGAAGCCGACTTCATCGGCGGCTGGAAGGCGCTGATCGCGTCGGCCGCCGTGCACGCCGGGCCACTCGGCTCGGACTTCGACGGCTATTGCGAGGACCTCGGCCGCGCCTCGATCGCCCAGGGCTTGGCGAACCTGCGGACCTATCCCTGGGTGCGCGAGCGCGAGGCGGCGGGCGAGCTCAGCCTGCACGGCGCCCAGTTCGGCATCGCCGACGGCGGCATGCTGGTCCTCGATCAGGCGCGCGGCGTGTTCGTGCCCATCGCGCAAACAACGTAGAAACTAGGCGACCGTCGGCAGCCATGGCAGCTTGATCCGGAACAGCGCGCCGGCGGCGTCGCGGTCGGGCGCCAGTTCCACCGTGCCGCCGTGGGCGCTCACGAGGTCGGCGACGATGGCGAGGCCGAGGCCCGTGCCGCCGGGACGCGACGAGTTCTGGAAGGCCGAGAACACCTTGCCGCGGATCGTCGGCGGGATGCCGGGTCCGGTGTCCGACACCTCGATGGTGGTGATCGCGCCCTCCTGCCAGGCGCGCACGTCGACCACCGGCAAGCGTCCAGGCGCCGCGCCGGCGCGCTCCAGCGCCTCGACGCCGTTGCGCAGCAGGTTCATCAGGATGCGGAACATCTGCTCGGCGTCGGCGGTCAGCTCGAGGTCGGCCGGCACGGCGTTCTCGATGCGCACGTGGCCGTGCGCCACCGGCGCGACGGTCTCGGCCGCCTCGGCGACCACGGCGCGCAGGTTGAGCCGGCGCGGGCGCGGCGGCTCGTCGGCGGCGCGGCCGTAGGTCAACGTCGCCTGGCAGAAGCGGATGGCGCGGTCGAGCGTCGCCACCAGCTTGGGCGCGAGGCGCTGCGCCAACGGGTCGGGAACGCCGGCGAGGCGGTCCGACAGGATCTGCGCCGACGACAGCATGTTGCGCATGTCGTGGTTGATCTTGGCGACGGCCAGCCCGAGGTCGGCGAGGTGCTTCTTCTGGCCGAGTTCGAGAACCAACGCCTCCTGCATGACGGCAAGCGCGCGCTCGGCCTGTCCGATCTCGTGGTAACGCCCCGAGGGCGAGATGATGCGGGTGCGGTCGCCCGGATCGGCGCCGAAATCGACGATCGAGCCGGTGAGCTGCCGCACAGGCCGCAGGATCATCCGGTGCAGCGCCAGCGCGGCCAGCGCGGCGACGATCACGGAGGCGATGAGCGAGTAGATCAGGATGCGCCGCGCGAAGGCATGCATCGCCTCGGTCAGCGGCGCCTCGTCCATCGTGACCTCCAGCACGCTGCCGCTCGCCGGAGCAGCGCTGAGCAGCGTCAGGGTTCGGCCGGGAGGGGCCGTCAGCGCCGCGTAGGCGGCGCCGAGCAGGTCCGGCCAAGAGGATTCGCGGAGATCGTAGGTCGCATCGACCTTCACGGTCGGGCCGCGCGAGGCCATCACCTGGCGCGTGCCGCCGCGGGAGACGGCGATCTGACGCGCCCCGGAGCTGCGCAACAGCTCCGTCGCGAGCACGGGCGACACACCACCGGACGGAGAGGCGTTCAGCGTCAAGGCGGCGACATAGGCGGCGCTGAGATGGTTGCGCAGCCAGTTGAAGCGCATGTTGGAGATCGCCGGCACGAAGATCATGACCTGCGCGATCAGCACGAAGCCTGCGATGAGCCCGATGAGACGACCGGCGAGCCCGATGCGCAGTTTCCGGCGCGAGACAGGGCTTTCGCGTGGCAGGACGAGCGTGACGGACTCGGCTCGGCGCTCGACCGCGCCGGCGACGACACCGCCACCGTTCATGAGGCTACTTGGTCCGTGCATCGCGTCCCGTCTAGGCCGACTTTGCGCCGAGGTTGCGGCAAGGCATCGCGCTCGCCGCGTCCGACGTCAACGGTCAAATACAGCGCCTCCTACGCAGCCTTGGCGGCTTCGTCGTAATCGGTCGAGGCCCCGCGCTCACGCCAGCTGTCGAACTCCTTTCGGATGGCGCTCAGGCGCTTGTCGACGGCGTCGATTCCCCAGGCGCCGAGCACGAGCTGGTGCGGCGGGTTCTTGGCCTGCGTGATCTCGATCATCAGCTCGCCGGCGCGCCGCGGGTCGCCGGCCTGCTTGCCGCTGCCGTCCGACGTGCCCTTGAGGCGGGTGCCGACGGTTTCGGCGTAATCGGCGATCGTGCTCGGGGTCTGCTTGAGCGAGCGGCCGGCCCAATCGGTGCGAAACGGGCCCGGCTCGACGCAGGTCACGCGCAGGCCGAGCGGCTCGACCTCCTTGGACAAGGCGTCGGCCCAGCCCTCGACGGCGTGCTTCGAGGCCGCGTAGTAACCGGAGCCGGCGAAGCCGATGACGCCCGCGACGGAGGTGATGTTGATGACGTGCCCGCTCTTCTGCTTGCGCATGAGCGGCAACACGGCGCGCGTCATCGCGAACAGCCCGAACACGTTGGCGTCGAACTGTGCGCGGATCTCGGCTTCGTCGCCCTCCTCGACGGAGGCCTGGTAGCCGTAGCCGGCATTGTTCACGAGAACGTCGATTCGGCCGAATTTCTCGGTCGCCGCCTTCGTCGCCGCTGCGACCTGCTCGGCGTCGGTCACATCGAGAGAGACCGCGAGCGCGTCATCCTCGTGGCCCACGACGAGGCCGGCGACGCGCTCGGCGTCGCGCGCCGTGACGACGGCCTTCCAGCCGCGCTCGAGAACGAGCTTCGCAAGCTCGTGGCCGAAGCCGGTGGAGCAGCCGGTGATGAACCAGACGGGGGTCGTTTGCGCCATGATCATGATCCTTTCCTGCGCGAGCGGGTCGCCTTGACGCGGCGGGCGGCGGCACCCAAGCTAGGATGCCATCGGCGAAAGGCCGGCGTCGCCGCTCTGCGAACCATGCCAACCGCGCAGACCCAAATCGGTTCGCCGACAAACGAAATCGCCGCTCACGGCATGGCTGGTCGGAGCCAAGCGCGGTTCGGCCGCGTCAAAGGAGAGCCATCATGGCAGCAGCGTTTCCGCGCGTCGGCGTGCTCGGCGCCGGCATCGCCGGCCTCACCGCCGCCTACGCCTTCGCCGACGCCGGCTTCCCGGTGGTTCTGCACGAGCGCGCGGCCGCCGCGGGGCGCGGCTGCTCGTTCTACGCCGGCGGCATGATCGCGCCCTGGTGCGAGGCGGAATCGTCCGAGCCGGAGCTGGTCGAGATGGGGCTGTTCTCGCTGCGCTATTGGCGGGAGACCGTGCCGGTCGCGCAGGCCAACGGCAGCCTGCTCGTCGCGCCCGCGCGCGACCTGCCCGAGCTCGCCCGCTTCGCCCGCGCCACGGCCGCGCACGAGACGCTCGATGCCGATGGCATCGCCTCGATCGAGCCCGACCTCGCCGGACGTTTTTCGCGCGCGCTGTTCTTCCCGAGGGAGGCGCATCTCGATCCCCGCGTCGCCACGGCCGAGTTGGCGCGCCGCCTCGGGGCCATGCCGCACGTTACCGTCCGCCACGGCACCGAGGCCGAGCCGGCGGGCTGCGACTGGATCGTCGACTGTCGCGGCCACGCCGCGCGCGACCGCCTGCCCGACCTGCGCGGGGTCAAGGGCGAGATGCTGGTGCTGTTCACCCGCGACATCGCCTTCTCGCGGCCGGTGCAACTGCTGCATCCGCGCAACCCGGTCTACATCGTGCCGCGCGGCGACGGGCGCTTCATGGTCGGCGCCACCACGCTGGAATGCGAGGAGCGCGGACGGGTGCGCGCCCGCGCGCTGCTCGACCTCATCGGCGCCGCCTTCACGATTCATCCGGCCTTCGGCGAGGCCGAGGTGGTCGAGACGGGCTGCGACCTGCGCCCCGCCTTCCCCGACAACATGCCGGCCGTGCGCGGCGACGGGCGCCGTCTCCATATCAATGGGCTCTACCGCCACGGCTTCCTGGTGGCCCCGGCGCTCGCCGCGCGGGCTTTGGACATCGTAAGAATGGAAACGGGAGTTCCGGAGGGCCAAGGTGCAGATCAGCGTCAACGGCAAAGCGCGTGAGGTGGGCGCCGCCACCCTGGCGGCGCTGCTCGTCGAGCTCGACTACGGCGACGCCACCGTCGCCACGGCGCTCAATCAGAGCTTCGTCCGCGCCGTCGACCGCGCCGCGACGGCGTTGCGCGAGGGCGACGCCGTGGAGGTCGTGAGCCCGCGCCAGGGCGGATAGCTTCGTCACACACCTGACGTCGTTCAGAGCTTCGGCACGCCGAGGTGCCAGCGGCGGATCTCGTCGCGGGTCAGGATCTTCAACCGGCTGGAGGGCACCGTCTCGGCGGCGGCGATGAGACCGGGGCTGACACCCATCTCGCTCGAGTAGTCCTCGAGGAAGGCGCGCATGTTGCCGTTGTCGAAGCGACGATGGCGCAGGATCGCCGTGCCCGAGGCGTCCACGCTGTCCTCGTAGACGAACATGCGGTGGATGCCGATCTGGCTCGCCGCCGGGATCACGCGCTTCTTGGCCCCCATCAGCGCGTAGACGCAGGCCGAGAAGCACTGGGCGTTGGTCATGATCGAGCCGCCCTGGCCGTCGGGATAGACCCGCGCGACCACGGCCGCGGCGCCGATCTTGCGCAGCAGGGTGCCGAATTCCATCGAGGCGACCACGCGGCCGCCCGGCGAGTCGAGGAAGACCACGGCGTGCAGGTCGCCGCTGCTGTGGCTCTCGATGAAGTCGAGGAAACGGCCCGGCGTCGCCTGCGTGATCTGCCCGGTCGCGGCGATCACGATCGGGCAGTCGGCGCCGCAGGTTCCGGCCCCGCCGAGGCGCACGGCGCGGAAGGTCATCTCTCCCTCCGCGCGAGCTGGCACCGAGGCGAGCAGCGCGGCGCAAGAGGCAACGAGCAGGGCGACGACGGGCAGGCGACGATGGCGGCGCATGAGGTCTGTCTCGGCGAAGAGGCTGGACCCGAGGATAAGGCCGCCCGCCGTCGGCGCAAGCGGCGTCGGCGATCGCCGTAAACGACGGATCGCCGCGCTGCTCCCCCGCCCCGCGGAGGAGGATCTGCCTTCCCAGCAAACACGCTAACCCTTCGTTCACCATGCTCGCTCACCGTTTCGGCGACCCTTCACGAAAAGGTGCACGCATGCGTCGGCTTCCTCTCATCCTGGTCCTCTGCGCCGGGGCGCTGCCGTCGTCGGCGGCAGACCTCGACGTCCGCGACCCGCTGGAGCCCGCGCGGCTGGTGGCGCGGCCTGTCGTGGTGCCGCCGCAGACCGTGCTGGGACCCAACCTCGTGCCGGTGCCCGGTCTGCGCGTCGGCGGCGCCTTCGTCTACGCGCCGGGCCTCAACGGTCCCGACGGACCGCCGGCCTATCCGCTGCTGCCGTTCGCCTTCGGCTACGGCTACTGAACGAAGGCTTCAGCCCTCGTTCAGCCACACGGCTCCAGCTTTCTCGGACTTGAGAGGGAGCCTATCCATGCGTCATGTCACGCCCGCCTTCGTCCTGCCCATCCTCGCCTTGGCCGGAGCGCTCGTCGCCGGCCCGGCGCCCGCCGCCGATCTCGACGACGGCGACTACGCGCCCCCGCCTCCGCCGCCGGTCGAGCGCATCTACGAACGCCCCGTCTTCGAGCGGCCCGTCGTGGTCGAGCGCCCGGTCATCGTGCCGCGGCCGTTCTATCGCCCCTTCTACCGGCCCTACGGCTATTATCGGCCGTACCGTCCGTTCTACGGGCCGCGCTTCGCCTACGGCCCGCGTCCCTACGGATGGTACCGTTAGGCCCGCACCGAGGTGATGCCCATGTCTCGTTCCATCCCCGGCGCCCTGGCTGCGGCCTTCGTCTCCCTGCTCGCCGCCGGCGCGCCCGCAACGGCCGCCCCGGAGGGGCCCGGTGCTCCCGCTCTCGTGACCCTCGCCCGGATGGCCTGCGACGTCTCCGGCCGCTGCTACGAGACCGGCGATCCCGGCTACCGCGACGACGATGCTCCGCCGCCACGCCGCCGTTACGATCCCGACGACAACGAACGGCCGGGTCCGCCGCCACGCCGCCGCTTCGACCCCGACGACGACGATCGCCCGCCGCCACCGCCGCGGCGCCGTTACGACCCCGACGACGACGATCGTCCGCCCCCGCCGCCGCGCCGTCGCTACAATCCGGACGACGACGACCGGTGACCCTCTCCGCAGGCCGAGCGTCCGGTGGGCGCCCGGCTTGCCGCTCCAACGCAAAACGGCCATGGTGCCCGGCAACAAGCGAGGGCTTCGAACCCTCGCTCCAGCCCAAGGACCGCGTGCGCCCATGCCGGTGAAGCCGTTTTCCGTCGCGAGCGTCAGCCTCGCCGCACCGATGTTGTCGCTGTGCCTGCTGCTGGCCCCGGCCGCCCAGGCCAAGGAATCGCTGAACTTCTCGACCCCCTTCGAGGTGTCGGACAACCCGGCCGGCAACTACCTGTCGGCGCTGATCGCCGGCGCCGACCACGACACGGTCGCCGCCGCCACCTTCTTCCGCGAGGCGCTGCGGTTCGACCCCAAGAACCCGCAGCTGATCGAGCGCGCCTTCGTCGCCGCGCTCTCCAACGGCAACATGCTCGACGCCTTCACTCTGGGCGACAGGCTGGTGGGGCGCGATCCCGGCAACGGGCTCGCCCACCTCGCCCTCGGGGCGAAGGCGATGCACGCCCACAACTGGTCCGCGGCGCGCGCGCAATTCGCCAAGGGGGGCCCGGCGCAGAGCCGCGACATCACCGCGACGCTGCTCACGGCCTGGAGCTGGGCCGGTGCCGGCGACGAGCGCAAGGCGCTGGAGACCTGCGACCGGTTGCGCGACGACAATTTCGCGGTGTTCCGCGACTTCCATGCCGGGCTCATCGCCGACATGATGAACGACAAGGTCGAGGCCGGCCGCCGCTTCGCCGCCGCCTACGCCGGCGACAAGAACACCTTGCGCCTGATCGATGCCTACGGCCGCTACCTGTCGCGCAAGGGCGACAAGGACGGCGCGCTCCGGGTCTACCAAGACTTCGACAACATCCTGCCCAACCACCCGATCATCAACGCCGCGGTGGCCGACCTCAAGGCCGGCAAGACGCTGGAGCCGCTCGTCAAGACCGCCGACTCCGGGGGCGCCGAGGTACTCTACGGTCTCGGCTCGGCCGGCGGCCGCCAGGGCGACGAGATCGCCGCCATGGTCTACCTCAGGCTCTCGCTCTATCTCGCGCCCAAGAACGCGCTGACGCAGATCACGCTGGCCGACATCTACGATCGTCTCCACCAGAACGAGCAGGCCATCGCCGTCTACGAGGGCGTGCCGGACGGCAGCGTGCTGCGCACCACCGCCGACATCCAGATCGCACAGCTGCTCGACAACCTCGGCAAGAAGCAGGACAGCGCCGAATACCTCCGCCACATCGTCGCCGATCATCCCGACGACGAGGACGCGCTGCTCGCGCTCGGCAACGCCCAGCGCGGCGACAAGAAATACGCCGAGGCCGTCGACACCTACGGCAAGGCGCTCGCCGCCTCGAAGAAGCCCGAGAAGGTCGAGTGGCCGCTGTATTACTTCCGCGGCATCTCCTACGAGCGCGAGCAGAAGTGGGACAAGGCGGTCGCCGACTTCCGCAAGGCGCTCGACCTGTTTCCGGATCAGCCGCTCGTTCTGAACTATCTCGGCTACAGCTGGGTCGACCGCGGCCAGAACTTGGACGAGGCCTTCAAGATGCTGCACAAGGCGGTCGAGCTGCGCCCGTCCGACGGCTACATCGTCGACAGCCTCGGCTGGGCCTATTTCAAGCTCGGCAAGTACGACGAGGCGGTGAAGGAGCTCGAGCGCGCGATCGATCTCAAGCCCGGCGACCCGACCATCAACGACCATCTCGGCGATGCCTACTGGCGGGTGGGCCGCAAGCTCGACGCCCACTTCCAGTGGAACCACGCGCGCGACCTCGGGCCGGAACCAGACGACAAGGTCAAGATCCTGAGCAAGATCGAGAACGGGCTGCCCGAGGCGAAGGCGCCCGTGGCGGCCGATGCCAAGGACAAGGCCACGCCGCCCTCGACGGGCGACGACGCGAGCCCGAAGAAGGACGGCGGCTAGCCGCATCCCGCTCGATCATCGGCGTCATTCCGGGGCGGCGTAGCCGAACCGGGGCCCGGTGAGCTTCACTGTCCGCGTCGGAGCCCACCGGTTCCGGATCTCCGTTGCGCTCCGGCCGGAATGACGCGCGTTTTTCGTTGGAACTCTCGCCCGAAGCCATGCCGCTCGTCGAACGCGCCCCTGCCAAGATCAACCTCACTCTGCACATCGTCGGTCGCCGTGCGGACGGCTGGCACGAGCTCGAGAGCCTGGTGGTGTTCACCCGCAGCGGCGACACGCTCGCGCTGGAGCCGGGTCCCCCGCTCGGCCTCGTCGTCGCCGGCCCGACGGCGGGCGCGGCCGGCGCCACCGACGACAACCTCGTGCTGCGTGCCGCCCGTGCGCTGGCCGCCCGAGTCCCCGACCTGCAGCTCGGCGCCTTCACGCTGACCAAGCGCCTGCCGGTGGCGGCGGGGATCGGCGGCGGCTCGTCGGACGCCGCCGCCGCCTTGCGGCTGCTCGCGCGCGCCAACGGCATCGCGATCGACGATCCCCGGGTGATCGAGGCCGCGACCGTCACCGGCGCCGACATTCCGGTCTGCCTCGCCGCCCGCGCCCGCATGATGCGCGGCGTCGGCGACAGGCTGGGGCCGCTCCTCGACCTGCCGCCGCTGCCGGCCCTCGTGGTCAACCCCGGGGTGCCGCTGGAGACCAAGGCCGTGTTCGCGCGCATGGGGCTCGAGCCCGGCTGGACCAGCATCGCCTCGGCGCATGCCCCTCTCACGAGCGGAGGCGAGACGGCCGACACGATGTTCGCCGCGCTCAAGCGCGGACGCAACGACATGGAGGATGCCGCCTGCGTGCTGGCGCCGATAGTCTCCGACGTCCTCGCCGTTCTCGGCGCAGCGCGGGGCTGCCGGCTCGCCCGCATGTCGGGCTCCGGCGCCACCTGCTTCGGCCTGTTCACGGATTGCCGCGCCGTCGCCCGCGCCAAGCAGGCCATCGCCGCGGTGCATCCGGGCTGGTGGGCCAAGTCGACGATGCTGGGTTAGGCTCGCGCCGCCTCTGCTTCGAGCAGGATGGCGAGGGCACAAGCGAATGGGAATTGAAGGACGCTGGTTCCGCGTAAATAGTTTGTGCGCAAGCGATCGCTATCCGAGCGCTCCTTCTCCCACAAGTGGGAGAAGGACGAGCCTTAACCCAGAACCGCCGCAAATTGCTCGGCGATCCAGTCCGCCTCGGCCGCGCCGATGATCAGCGGCGGGGCGATCCGGATCGTGTGCGCGTGGGTCTCCTTGGCGAGCAGCCCGCGGGCGCGCAGCGCCTCGCAGACCCGCCGGGCGCCCCCGGCATCGTGGTGCAGTTCCACCGCGATCATCAGGCCGCGCCCGCGCACGTCCTTCACGCGGACACCCACAAGCCCACGCAGCGAGGCCAGCAGCCGCGCCCCGATCCGCGCCGAGTTCTCGATCAGGCCCTCGTCCACCAGCACGCGCAGCGCTTCCCGCGCCACCGCGCAGGCCAGCGGGTTGCCGCCGAAGGTCGAGCCGTGCTCGCCCGGCTTCAGCACGCCCAGCACCTCCTGCTTGGCCAGCACGGCGGAGACGGGATAGAAGCCGCCGCCCAGCGCCTTGCCGATCAGCGTGACGTCGGCCTCGACGCCCTCGTGCTCCTCGGCGAGCAGCGCGCCGGTGCGGCCGAGCCCCGTCTGGATCTCGTCGAGCATCATCAGCACGTTCTCGGCCGTGCAGAGCTCGCGCATCCGGCGGAGATAGCCGTCGGGCGGGATCACCACGCCGGCCTCGCCCTGGATCGGCTCGGCCAGCACCGCTACCGTGTTGGGCCCGATCGCCCGCTCCAAGGCGGCGGCGTCGCCGAACGGCACGGTGACGAAGCCCGGCGCGAACGGTCCGAAGTTTCCGCGTGACACCGGATCGCTGGAGAAGCCCACCACGGCGATGGTGCGGCCGTGGAAGTTCTCCGAGCAGACGACGATCTCGGCGCGATCCGCCGGCACGCCCTTGACCTGGTAGCCCCACTTGCGCGCCACCTTGAGCGCGGTCTCCACCGCTTCCGCGCCGGAGTTCATCAGCAGCGCGTTGTGCGAGCGGGTCAGCGCGCAGAGCTCGGCCATGAACGGCGCGAGCTGGTCGTTGCGGAAGGCGCGCGAGGTCAGCGTGAGGCGCGAGGCCTGGCGCGTCAGCGCCGCCAGGATGCGCGGGTGACAATGGCCCTGGTTCACGGCGGAATAGGCGCTGAGGCAGTCGAGGTAGCGGCGGCCCTCGACGTCCCAGACGTAGGCGCCCTCGCCGCGCGTCAGCACGACGTCGAGCGGCTTGTAGTTGTTGGCGCCGTGCGCGGTCTCGAGTGCGACGTAGTCCGCCGTGGTCCGCGGGGGAACGGGATGCGCGAGGCGGTTGCTCATGCCGCCGCCTCCGCCAGGGCCGCCTTCGACGTGCCGGACGCCGACACGCTGGTGCGGTCGAGCCGCAGCGTCATGCAATAGGCCCCGCCGCCCGAGAGGATGAACGGCGCGAGGTCCACTTCGTGCAGCCCGTAGCCGCGCTCCTCCAGCGCGGCGCGAAGGCGCGGCGCGGCGCGCGCCATCACGATCTCGCGGCCGAAGGCGACGGCGTTGACGCAGAAGCGCGCCGCGTCCTCGTCGCCGGCGACGATGCGCTGTGCCGGTGCCACGTGCGCCTCGATCGCGCGCAGCGCCTCGGGCGTGAAGGCGGGGGGATAGAACAACACCTCGCCGCCCGGCAGCGGGCAGAAGCAGGTGTCGAGGTGGTAGAACTTCGGGGTGGCGAGCTCGAGCCGCACCGTCTCGCGGCCGAAGAAGGCGGCGACCGCGTCGGTGCCGGCGGGGTTCGAGCGCTGCCCCCAGCCGGCCCAGAACAGGTCGCGTCCGGCGTCGTAGATGAAGTCGCCGGCGCCCTCGTGCACGCAGCCCTCGGGGAGCGTGGCGACCTCGTCGAGCAGGCCGCGGCTCCTCAGGCCCTCGAAGGCCCTGTGGAACAGCGGCTCCTCGACCTGCCGCTCGGGGTGGAGGAAGCGGGCGAGGACCGCGCGGCGATCGAGGACCACGGCGGCATTGGCGGGGAATACGAGGTCCGGCGCGCCGGGCGCGCCCTCCATCGTCTCCACGCGGGCGCCGGCGTGGCGCAGCGCGCAGGCGAGCTTGGCCGAGGCCATCCAGGCGGCGCCCTGCAGCGCCGCCCCATCGGCATTCCAGGCGGTCGGCGACATCCACGGATTGATCGCGTAGGCGACCTCGTAGTGCCGCGGATCGACCATCATGAAGGTGGGCGCGCTCATGGAAATCCCCCGTTTCGAGCGCTCAAGGTGGGCCTTTTCGACGCTAGCGAAAAGCGAGCGGACTGCTTGAAAATGCGCTAGAAGCTGGCGGAACGACACTCGCTGCTGACGTTTTGCCATGGACGACCTCGACCGCCGCCTCGTCGCCCTGCTGCGCGACAATTCCCGCACGCCGACCGCCGTGCTGGCCAAGCAGCTCAAGGTGTCGCGCGGCACCGTGCAGAACCGGCTCGACCGGCTGCAGGCCGCCGGCACGCTGCTCGGCTACACCATCCGCCTCGGCGACACCGACGATGCCGGGCGCGTGCGCGCGATGAGCACGATCCAGATCGAGGGCGGCCTCATGGCCACCGTGGTGGCGGCGCTGCGCGATGTGCCGGCGATCAAGGCGGTACACAGCACCAACGGACGCTGGGACCTCGTCGCCGAACTGGACGCGCCCGACCTCGCCGAGTTCAGCTCGGCGCTCGACGCGATCCGCGCCGTGCCAGGGGTGGTGGCGACGGAGTCGAGTCTGTTGCTGACGACGGTGCGGTTCTGAGACTCTGACCGCCGCCCAACGCAACGGCGTATTGGTCGTCGATGAGGTTAGGACGTCGGGGCGGCGGCAGAGACTCCAACGATGAGCGGAGGCATGTCGGCGAACGGCCCCTCGGAAAAGCGCCATGTCGCGGTTCGCGCCGATGGCAGGGTTTTTTGTCAACGTACGTCGACTTTGGCCCGCGTTTTTGTCGCGGTACCCTGACTTTGGCAGGGCATTTTGTCAGGCCTCGCGGCGTGCCGGTCCGGATGGCGGAAGGCCGCTCCGAGAGCAGAGAGGGGCATAGCCCTGGCTTTGTGACCTACATCGAGACAGCGTGGCTGGCAAGGTCGTCAGAGCACCACGAGGCGGGCCGAGCGGCCGAGCCGCGGCAGCAGCCGACGCATGTCGCCGGGCCGCAGCGCGACGCAGCCCAGCGTCGGCTTGAGGCCGGTGCCGGCCTCCGGAGTCTTGGCGCAATGCAGGAAGATGGCGCTGCCGCGGCCGCCGCGGCGCGGCGCGATGTTCCAGTCGAGCACCAGGACCACGTCGTAGAGCCCGTCGCGGCGCCACATCTCCTCGTGGCCGGACTTCATCGGCAGCGGCGCGGGGCGGTTGTAGAGGGCGGCGCCTGGCTCGTCGCACCAGCCGAGATGGCGGGGCAACGGCGCCAGCGGCAGGAGGCAGCGGGGCCGCGGATAACGGTCGGGCCGGTACCAGCCGTGGAGCAGGCGCATCGGCGCGCCGGCGGGGGTGCCGCCGTCGCCCTCGCGCTTGGTCCGCACGGCGCCGCCGCGGCCCAGCGCGCAGAGCAGGGCCGAGCCGGCACCGGCGCGAAGCCATCCGCGCGGGCCGGCATCGCCGGGGAGGCGGGCGGCCGGGCGCACGGCGAGGTTCACGATCCCGCGAGGCGCGGCCTTGGCCCTCATGCGTCCCCTTCTCCGCTGCGGTCGCATCTTGCGTCCGCCCCGCTTATTCCGCACCGTACGAATCCGGTCCAGGCGGAAGACGCCCGGACAGCAGAGGTCCCCCATGCAGGTCCGCAGGATCCTGATCGCCGACGACGACGACGACCTGCGGGCCGCGCTGGCCGAGCAACTCGCGCTCGACGACGAGTTCGACCCGGTGCAGGAGGTCGATGCCAAAGGGGCCATCGCCCGGGCGCTGAACGAGCGGCCCGACCTCGTGCTGATGGACGTCGGGCTGCCCGACATGGACGGGCGCGACGCCGTCAAGGCGCTCCGCGGCGGCGGCTTCAAGAACCCGATCATCATGCTGACCGGCCACGACGGCGAGGCCGACCAGGTCCTGGGGCTCGAATCCGGCGCCAACGATTACGTCACCAAGCCCTTCCGCTTCGCCGTGCTGATGGCCCGCATGCGCGCCCACCTGCGCCAGCACGAGACCAGCGACGACGCCTCGTTCCGCATCGGTCCCTACACGTTCCAGCCCGGCGCCAAGCAGCTCGTCGCCGCCGACGGCGGCAAGCTCAGGCTGACCGAGAAGGAGACCGCCATCCTGCGCTACCTCTACCGCGCCGGACAGCAGACGGTCGCTCGCGACATCCTGCTGAAGGAGGTGTGGGGCTACAACGCCGCCGTGACGACCCACACGCTGGAGACCCACATCTACCGTCTGCGCCAGAAGATAGAGACCGATCCCGCCCACGCCTCCATGCTGCTGACCGACGCCGGCGGCTACAAGCTGGTGCCCTGATGGCGCTGCAGGACGACGTCCGCAACCTGACGAGCCTGCCGGCCTTCCGCGACCTCGATCCCGAGGCGGTCAGGCTGATCGCCTTCTCGGCCGAGACGCGCATCCTGCGCGCCGGCGACGTGCTGTTCCGGCGCGGCGACGCGTCCGACGGCGGCTTCGTTGTGCTCTCGGGCCTCGTCGGGCTAGAGGCGGCGCCGGGCC
>CAZZWW010000009.1:0-19566 GCA_964657815.1 Vulcanimicrobiota bacterium
CCGGCAGCAGCCGCTCGAGCCGCGCGCGCTCGACGTCAACCAGTTCGTCGCCGGCATGTCCGAGCTGCTGCGCCGGACCATCGGCGAGCGGGTCGTGGTGGACACGATGCTCGCGCCCGACCTGCGCCGCTGCTTCGTCGACGCGATCGAGCTCGAGAACGCCATCCTCAACCTCGCCGTCAACGCCCGCGACGCGATGCCGGACGGTGGCCGGCTGGGGATCGCGACGAGCAACGCCGCCCTCGATGCCAGCTACGTGCGGCACCATCCCGAGGCCGCGGTCGGCAACTACGTCCAGGTGACGGTCGAGGATTCCGGCACCGGCATGCCGCGCCAGGTGATCGAGCGCGCCTTCGACCCGTTCTACACCACCAAGGGCGTGGGTCGCGGCACCGGCCTCGGGCTCAGCCAGGTCTACGGCTTCGTCAAGCAGTCGGGCGGCCACGTCTCGATCGATTCAAAGGTCGGGCACGGCACGACCATCCGCCTCTACCTGCCGCGCTGCCCCGACGGCGCGGATGTCGAGGACCGCGCTCGCGACGACGGCGAGACCGCCCGTGCCCGCGGCGAGGAGATCGTGCTCGTGGTCGAGGACGAGCCCGGCGTGCGCCACGTCAGCGTCGACGCGCTGCGAGAGCTGGGCTACACGGTGATGCAGGCGCCGGACGCCCGCGGGGCGCTGAGCCTCATCGCCGTCACGCCGCGCCTCGACCTGCTCTTCACCGACGTCGTCATGCCGGACATGACCGGACCGCAGCTCGCCGCCGAGGCCAGGACCCTGCGCCCGGACCTGCGCTTCGTCTTCACCACCGGCTACGCCCGCGACGTCGTGCTGCCGGGCGACGACGCCGAGGGCGCCACCGCCGTGCTGACCAAGCCGTTCACGCTGCGGCAGCTCGGCGCCAAGGTCCGCGAGGCGCTCGACCGCGCGACAGCCTCGGTCTGAGGACCGATCCCGGAGGAGCGGAGCGTAACGCCACGCCGTCTTTGCCGGGTTCGCCTTCGGCGCCCCGGGACGGACGCTGGACGCCTGGGTCTCCCTCGCCGGAGGCCACGCGGCCCGCGGCGGGATCAAGGCCGATCAAGCGCCGGCGAGTTTTTTCGACCCCGAAAAAGACAAGTCTCCCTCGGGACCTTGTCCGATCCAAAATGCCCGCGGCCGCCGCTCCCTTGCGCGGTGGCCCCAAACGGCTAAATTCCTCGCGCGGCCCGAGCTTCGCCTCCGGCCGCACCCTCCCACCATCTCGCGATCTGACCGCCCGCCCTCGGCGAGGACGGCGCTCGCGCGTGCCATGCGCCGCGCGTGGACCGAGGCGCGCGGGCAACCCGGAGCAGGACATGATCGCACCAGACCCGGCGCAGGACGCGTGCCTGCAGCCGATCTTCGACACCGTGTCGCGGCATCCGCTCGGGCCGGAGCTCGTGGCGCGCTACAAGGCCATGCTCGCGGCCCAGGCGGCGGCCGCTGCCTCGTGTTCAGGCGTGCCCGCCGGCGCTCTTCCCGGCGGATCCCCGGGGCTTGCGCCAGCGGTGCTCGCGCAGCCGCTGGAAGGTGACGTAGAGCATCGGGATCAGGAAGATGCCGATCGCCGAGGCCGCGATCATGCCGCCGAACACCGGCGTGCCGACGCCGCGCCGCGAGATCTGCGCGGCGCCGTGGGCGACCACCAGCGGGTAGAGGCCGGCGATGAAGGCGATCGAGGTCATCATCACGGCGCGGAACCGCATCTTCGAGCCGAGGATCGCCGCCTCGACGATGCCGGTGCCCTTCTCCCGCTCGTCCTTGGCGAATTCGACGATCAGGATGGCGTTCTTGGCGGCGAGGGCGATCAGCACCACGAGGCCGATCTGCGCGTAGAGGTCGAGCGCCAGGCCGGTGAGGAGGATCATCCCGAACGAGCCGGCGACGCCGACCGAGACGGAGAGCAGCACCGGCACGGGGATCATCCAGCTCTCGTAGAGCGCGACGAGGAACAGGAAGGCGAACAGCAGGGCGAGCGCCAGGATGGTGCCGGTCTTCGAGCCGGCCTCGTGCTCCTGGTAGGCGGTGCCGGTCCATTCGAAGCCGTAGCCCGAGGGCAGCGTGGTGGCCGAGATGTCGGCCATGGTCTGCAGCGCGGTGCCGGACGAGATGCCGGCGGCGGGCGAACCCTGGACCGAGATCGCCCGATAGTTGTTGTAGCGCGTGATGATCTGCGGGCCGAGGACGGTGCGGGCCGCCGCCAGCGAGGCCATCGGCACCATCTCGTTGGTCTTGTTGCGCACGTAGATCTGGTCGATGTCCGAGGCCTGCCGGCGGTCCTGCGCCTCGCCCTCGATGTTGACCTGCCAGACGCGGCCGAAGATGTTGAAGTTGTTGATGTAGGTGCCGCCGAGCGTCGCCCCGAGCGTGTCGAAGATCGAGCCGATGCTGACACCCAGCGCCTGCGCCTTGACGCGGTCGATGTCGAGGAAGATCGACGGCGTCGTCGCGGTGTAGGTCGAGAACACACGGGTCAGCAGCGGACTGGCGTTGGAGGCCGCGAGCAGCCCCTGCATGACGCTGGCGTTCTGCACCGGGTCCTGCCCCTCGAGCGCCTCGAGGATGTATTCGAAGCCGCCGGAGGTCGAGAGGCCGATGATCGGGGGCAGGTTGAAGGCGATGACGTTCGCCTCGCGGATGCTCGCGGCGTCGGCGAAGACCTTGCGGATCAGCGCCTGGGCCGAGTCGCCCGGCGCGGTGCGCTGGGCGAAGGGCTTCAGCTTGACCACCATGAAGCCGTTGTTGGACTCGTTGGCGGCGTCGAGCAGCGAGAAGCCGGTCACCGCGAAGGTCTTGTCGACCTGCGGATAGGTCTTCATCAGCGCCTCGACCTTCTTCACCACGGCTTGGGTCCGCGCCACGGAGGCGCCGTCGGGCAGCTGGATCGACATGAAGAAGGCGCCCTGGTCCTCCTCGGGCAGGAAGCCGGACGGCGTGATCGCCGACAGGTAGTAGATCAGCCCGCCCACGGCGGCGACCACCAGCACGGAGACGACCGCCACGGCGACGAGCCGCCCCACCAGCCAGGCGAAGCCGTCGCGCACGTGGTCGATGCCGCGCATCACGTAGCCCATGATGCCGCGCCGCGGCCCGCCGTGCCTGAGGAAGATCGAGCACAAGGCCGGCGACAGCGTCAGGGCGTTGAGCGCCGAGATCAGCATCGCCACGGAGATCGTCACGGCGAACTGGCGGAACAGCTGGCCGGAGACGCCGGGGATGAAGGCGATCGGCACGAAGACCGAGAGCAGCACCAGCGAGATCGCGACGATCGGCGCGGTGATCTCGCCCATCGCCTTCTTGGTGCATTCCGGAACGGAGAGCTCGGGTTCCTCCTCCATGATGCGCTCGACGTTCTCGACCACCACGATGGCGTCGTCGACGACGATGCCGATGGCCAGCACCAGGGCCAGCAGCGACACGGTGTTGGCGGAATAGCCGATGGAGAGCAGCACGGCGAAGGTGCCGATGAGGCTGACCGGCACCGCGACGGCGGGGATGATCGTGGCGCGCAGCGATCCCAGGAACAGGAACACCACGATCACGACCAGCACGAAGGCCTCGACCAGGGTGCGCTCGACCTCGCCGATCGTGTCGTTCACGAAGGTCGTGGTGTCGTAGACGACGGTGGTCTTCAGCCCCTCGGGGAAGCGGGCCTTCAGCCCGTTCAGCGTCTTGTCCACGGCCGCCGCGGTGGAGACGGCGTTGGCGCCGGGCGAGAGATAGATGCCGATCGCCACCGCCGGCTTGCCGGAGAGCGAGCTCTCGGTGTCCTGGTTCTGGGCGCCGAGCTCGACGCGGGCGACGTCCTTGATCTTGAGGTTGGAGCCGTCCGGGTTGGCGCGCAGCACGATCTCGCCGAACTGCGCCGCACTGGCCAGGCGCCCGGTGGTCTGCAGGTTGATCTGGTACTGCTGGTCGTCGGGCACCGGCCGCGCGCCGATGCGGCCGATCGCGGCCTGGTTGTTCTGCGACTGGATCGCGAGGACGATGTCGGAGGGCGCGAGGTTCAGCGCCGTGAGGCGCTGGATGTCGAACCAGATGCGCATGGAGTAATTGAGCTTGCCGAACAGCAGCGCCTGCCCGACGCCCGGCGTGCGCGAGATCGCGTCGAGCACGTTGATCACGGCGTAGTTCGTGATGAACAGCGGGTCCTGCTTGCCGTTGTCCGAGTACAGCATCATGAACTGCAGCACGGCCGACGAGCGCTTCTGCACCGTCAGGCCCTGCAGCGTGACCTGGGCCGGCAGCTGCGACTGGGCCGTCTGCACGCGGTTGTTGACGTTGACGGTGTCGATGTCGGGGTTGGTGCCGAGCGCGAAGGACACGGTCAGCGTGTAGCTGCCGTCGTTGCCCGAGACCGACTTCATGTAGATCGACTTGTCGACGCCGACGACCTGGGCCTCGATCGGCTGGGCCACCGCCTGCTCGACGACCTGGGCGGAGGCGCCGGGATAGTTCGCCGTCACCTGCACCTGCGGCGGCACGATGTCGGGGAACTGCGACAGCGGGATCGCCTGCAAGGCCAGCGCGCCGGCGAGCGTGATCACGATCGCGATCACGATGGCGAGGCGGGGACGGTCGACGAAGATCGCGGAGAACATCGGCTGGTGTCCTCAGGGCGTCGCGGGGCTGGGCGCCTTGGGGTCGGCCGGCGGCGGCGTGGGCAGCTGCGGCGTCACCGCGGCGCCGTTCTTCACCCGCTGCACGCCTTCCGTCACGATCAGCTCGCCCGGCTTGAGGCCGCCGGTGACGGCGGCGATCGCGGGCGTCGAGGTGCCGAGCTTGACGTCGCGGCGTTGGGCCTTGTTGTCGGCGCCGACCACGTAGACGTACTCGCCGCTCTGGTCGAGCAGCACCGCCGAGCGCGGGATCGCCAGCACCTCGACCGGCTTCACGCCCTCGAGCAGCACGGTGACGAACTCGTTGTCGGAGAGCTCGCGGAGGCGGCCGCTGGACGTCGGGATGTCCAGCACCGGGTTGGGGATGTTGCCGCGCAGCACGATCGTGTCGGTGCCGGTCGCCACGCTGTTGTCGACGAAGTTGAGCGTGCCGGCCTGGCCGTAGATCTTGCCGTTGGGCAGCTTCACCTTGATGGTGACGGCTTTGAAGCCGCCGTTGCCGGCATATTTGTCGCGCAGCTGGATCAGCGTGCGCACCGCGACGGGAAAGCTCACGTACATCGGATTCTGGCTGACGAGCGTCACCAGCGTTCCGGACGAGCCCGAGACCACGTTACCGGGCGTGATCCTGGTGCGGCCGAGCTTGCCGTCGATCGGCGCCAGGATGCGCGTGTAGTCGAGGTTGATCTGCGAGGTCTGGACGCTGGCGTTGGCGCCGAGCAGCTGGGCCGCGAGCGCCTTCTCCGAAGCGGTGGCGGCATCGAGCGTCGACTGCGCCCCGGCGTTGGTGCGCAGCAGCGCGCTGGCCCGCTCCTCGGCGAGCTTGGCGTTGGTCAGCTGGGCCTGGAACTGGTCGGCGACCGCCTTCTTGGCGTCGAGGTCGGCCTGGAACGGCGGCCGCTCGAGCTCGTAGAGCAGGTCGCCCTTCTTGACCTCGGCGCCATCGACGAAGTCGACCTTCTCCATGAAGGCGGTGACGCGGGCGACGATCGCGACCTTGCCGATGGCCTCGATGCGGCCGATGAACTCGGTCGATTCCGTGATCGGCTTCAGCTCGGCCTTCATCACGCCGACCGACGGCGGGCCGCCGGGCCTGCCCTGCGCGCACGCAGGAAACGCGGGTGCCACGAGGGCGATCGCGGCGAGGAACATCCCGATCGAGCGGTGCGGCGTGAGCAGCGGCGATAGGGCTCGGATCATGCATATCATTTGCCGCTCTCATGGGGGAACGATCCCACCGAAGCAAGGTTTTTGCGGCGCACCCGGGATCAAGCCGCCGTCCGTCAGCCCTTGTCCCGGAGGTCCATGAGGCAACATAGCTCAATCGCGACCAGGACGGGATGCGCCCGCTACCGGAGACTTAAGTGGCCGCAGACGTCGCAATCGATTTCAAGGCCCTGTTCGATGCCGCGCCAACGCCGTTGATGGTGCTGTCGCCGAACTTCACCATCGTCGAGGTCAACGACCTCTACACGAGCACGGTCGGGCAGTGCCGCGACACGCTCGTCGGGCGCGATATGTTCGAGGCCTTCCCGGGCGACGAGGCCAGCGAGGGCCAGCTCCGCCGCTCCCTGGACCGCGTCGTGGCGTCGGGGCAGGTCGATCTGCTTCCTCTGCTGCACTACCCGCTGACCCCGAGCCACGGCACCGGTCCGGTCGACCGCTTCTGGAGCTGCTCGCATGTGCCGATCCGCGATGCGGCGGGCAAGCTCGCTTTCATCCTGCATCAGACGCAGGACGTCACCGCGTTGCACCGCGAAGGGGCCGCTCTCTCGTCGGCCGAGGAGATCGCCACCAACGTGCTCGGCCGCGCCGAGCGCGTTCAGGCCCTCAACGTGTCGCTGCTCGCCGAGAGCGCGCAGCTGCGCAACCTGTTCATGCGCTCGCCGAGCTTCATGTGCCTGCTGAAGGAGCCGGATTACCGGTTCGAGCTGGTCAACCCCGCCTTCACCGCCCTCGTCGGTCAGCGCGAGCTGGTCGGGCGGACCTTCCGGGAGGCGATCCCCGAGGCCGAGGGCCAGCTCTATCTCGACATGCTCGACAAGGTCTATTCGACGGGCGAGCCTTTCGTCGGCAAGCAGATGCGCGCCGAGTTCGAGCAGGTGCCGGGCGAAGGGCCGCGGGAGGTGTTCATCTCCTTCGTGTTCCAGCCGATCGTCGACGACGGGGGCACGGTCTGCGCCATCTTCGTCGACGGCAACGACGTCACCGATCACGTCCGGGCCGAGAGGTCCCAGGCGCTTCTGGTGCGGGAGTTGCACCACCGGGTCCGCAACACCCTGGCGACCGTCCAGGGCGTCATGAACTCGACGGCCCGCACCGCCGAAACCATCGAGGACTACCAGTGGGCGTTCTCCGGCAGGATTTCGTCCCTGGCGCGAACCCACTCGCTGCTGACCGAGGAGATCCAGCAATTCGTGTCCTTTCCCAACCTGCTGCGGCAGGAGATCGGGGCCTACGCCGACGGCGCGCCGGACCGTGTGGTGCTCGAGGGGCCGGACGTCGAGCTGCCCTCGCAGCTCGCCGTGCCGCTGGGCATGACGATCCACGAGCTCGCCACCAACGCCTATCGCCACGGCGCCTTGAGCGTGCCGGACGGCCAGGTCACGGTGGCCTGGACGGTCGTCCCGGCCAAGGACAAGCGCGTGCTGACCTGCCGCTGGACGGAATCGGGCGGCCCGACGGTGACGCCGCCCGCACGCCAAGGGTTCGGATCGATGATCCTCACCCGCGTCCTCAGCCAGCAGATCGGCGCCAAGGTCGACGCGAGCTACTCTCCGCAGGGTTTCGAGCTGCGCGCCGACATCCCGTTGGTCATCGAACGGACCTGACCTAGGTACCGTCGGCGTGGCGCGCACGGGCGCGGCGCGGTTGCAGATAGGCCCCTCCGGGGCGCAGACACCGGGCCGTCGCGATGCCGACGGGCCGAACACGAAGGAGGTCGCCGATGGCCAATGCAGCAGTCGCCCACGCCGATGAGCCTGACACCGACGAGGGGCACCTCGATCTCCTCGCGATCAACACCATCCGCACCCTGGCGATGGACGCCGTGCAGAAGGCCGAGAGCGGCCATCCCGGTACGCCGATGGCGCTGGCGCCGGTCGCCTTCACCTTGTGGAACAAGGTGCTGCGCTACGATCCGGCCGACCCGACCTGGCCCAACCGCGACCGCTTCGTGCTGTCGGTCGGCCACGCCTCGATGCTGCTCTACGCGCTGCTCTGCCTCGCCGGCGTGAAGACCAAGGCCGGCGGCAACGAGGCGGCGGTCACGATCGAGGACATCAAGAAGTTCCGGCAGATCGACAGCCGCACGCCGGGCCACCCGGAATTCGGGTTCACCTCCGGCGTCGAGACCACCACCGGGCCGCTCGGCCAGGGCTGCGGCAACTCGGTCGGCATGGCCATGGCGTCGCGCTGGATGGGCGCGCGCTACAACAAGCCCGGCGCCACACTGTTCGACTACGACGTCTACAACTTCTGCTCGGACGGCGACCTGATGGAGGGCGTCGCCTCGGAGGCGGCCTCGCTCGGCGGCCATCTCGGCCTTTCGAACCTCTGCTGGATCTACGACGACAACAAGATCACCATCGAGGGCGACACGCCGCTCGCCTTCAGCGAGGACGTCGGCAAGCGCTTCGAAGCCTACCAGTGGAACGTCATCCACCTCACCGACGCCAACGACACCGGCGCGTTCCTCGAGGCCCTCCACGCCTTCAAGGCCGAGAGCAAGCGCCCGACCATCATCATCGTGCACTCGATCATCGGCTACGGCTTCCCGACCAAGGCCGGCACGCACAAGGCCCATTCCGACGCGCCGGGCGAGGAGGAGATCCGCGGCGCCAAGAAGAGCTACGGCTGGCCGGAGGACGCGAAGTTCCTGGTGCCGGAGGGCGTTCGCGAACATTTCGACGCCGGGATCGGCCATCGCGGCGCCGAGCTGAACGCGGCCTGGAAGAAGACCTTCGCCGGCTACGGCGAGAAGAACAAGGACCTGACCGAAGAGATCGGCCACATCTTCGACCGCACCATGCCGAGCGGCTGGGAGAAGGTGCTGCCGGTGTTTCCGGCGGACGAGAAGGGCATGGCGTCCCGCGCCGCCTCGGGCAAGGTGATCAACGCGATCGCGCCGGCCGTGCCGTGGTTCATCGGCGGTTCGGCCGATCTTGCGCCCTCGACCAAGACCAACATCGACGGCATGGAGAGCCTCGGGCTCGACTGCCCGGGCGGTCGCAACATGCATTTCGGCATCCGCGAGCACGGCATGGGCGCGGTCTGCAACGGCATGGCGGTCTCGGGCCTGCGCGCCTTCGGCTCCACCTTCCTCGTCTTCTCGGACTACATGCGGCCGCCGATCCGGCTCTCGGCGCTGATGGAGCTGCACAACTTCACCGTCTTCACCCACGATTCCATCGGCGTCGGCGAGGACGGGCCGACCCACCAGCCCATCGAGCAGGTGCCGAGCCTGCGCGCCATCCCCGGCCTGCTCGTGTTCCGTCCGGGCGACGCCAACGAAGTGTCCGAGACCTACCGCGTCGTGCTGGAGCAGTCGCACCATCCCTCCGTGTTGGTCCTCAGCCGGCAGAACATGCCGACGCTCGACCGCACGACGTACAAGTCGGCCGCCGGCGTGGCGAAGGGCGCCTACGTGCTGGCCGATGCCGACGACGGCAAGCCGCAGGTCATCCTCATGGGCACGGGCACCGAGCTGGCGCTCTGCGTCGGCGCCTACGAGGCCCTGAAGAAGGAGGGGATCGGCGCCCGCGTGGTGTCGATGCCCTGCTGGGAGCTGTTCGAGATGCAGGATGCCGCCTATCGCGACAGCGTGCTGCCGCCGGCGGTGAAGGCTCGTGTCTCGGTCGAACAGGCCGCGACCATGGGCTGGGAGCGCTACGCCGGCGCCACCGGCGAGATCATCGGCATGCACTCGTTCGGCTCGTCGGCACCGCTGAAGGACCTGCTCAAGAAGTTCGGCTTCACACCGGAGAAGGTGCTCGAGGCGGCGCGCAACCAGATCAAGCTCAACAAGGCTTCCTGAGCCGGCCACTCGGTCCGGTACGCAACGAAGGAGAACAACTATGCAGCTCGGCATCGTCGGATTGGGCCGTATGGGTGGAAACATCGCGCGGCGGCTCAAGCGGGCCGGGCATGAGATCGTGGTGTTCGACGTGTCGAAGGACGCCGTCGCCAAGCTCGCCGGCGAGGGCATGACGGGCTCGTCGAGCCTCGACGACCTCCGCGAGAAGCTGAAGGCGCCGCGTTCGATCTGGGTGATGCTGCCCTCGGGCAAGATCACCGAGGATACGATCGTCGATCTCGGCAAGCACCTCGAAGCCGGCGACACCATCATCGATGGCGGCAACACCTTCTACAAGGACGACATCCGCCGCGCGCAGGAGCTCCAGAAGAAGGACATCCACTACATCGACGTCGGAACGTCCGGCGGCGTGTGGGGGCTCGAGCGCGGCTACTGCATGATGATCGGCGGCGACAACGAGGCCGTCGAGCGGATCGACCCGATCCTCAAGGCGCTGGCGCCGGGCATCGGCACGATCGACAGGACCCAGGGACGCGAGAAGCACGACCCGCGCGCCGAGGAGGGCTACCTGCACTGCGGCCCGGCCGGCTCGGGCCATTTCGTGAAGATGGTCCACAACGGCATCGAGTACGGCATGATGCAGGCCTATGCCGAGGGCTTCGACATCATCAAGAACAAGAACTCGAAGGACCTGCCGGAGGATCAGCGCTTCACGCTGAACACCGCCGACATCGCCGAGGTCTGGCGCCGCGGCAGCGTGGTGGCATCATGGTTGCTGGACCTGACCGCGATCGCCCTGGCGGAAGACACGTCGCTCGAGAACTACACCGGCAACGTGTCCGACTCCGGCGAAGGCCGCTGGACGATCGAGGCGGCGATCGAGGAGGCCGTGCCGGCCGAGGTCCTCTCGGCCGCACTTTACGCGCGGTTCCGTTCCCGCCAGATCCATACCTACGGCGAGAAGCTTCTCTCTGCGATGCGCTTCCAGTTCGGCGGTCACCTGGAGCTCAACAACAACACGACCCAGAAGTCCTGACCGCCAAGCCCTGAAAGCGAGGCTCCGATGAACGAGATGCCATTCCAGAAGGCGCAGAAGACGGCGAGCGGCACCGCCGTCGCGCCGCCCTGCGTGTTCGTGATCTTCGGGGCCTCGGGCGACCTCACCAAGCGCCTGCTGATGCCGGCGATCTACAACCTCGTGAACGAGGGCCTGCTCAACGAGGACTTCCAGATCGTCGGCATCAACCGCGGCGAGATCGACGACGAGGCGTTCCGGGACAAGCTCCTCACGGAGATGACCGACATCATCGAGGCCGGCCACGGCGAGGCCGGCAAGATCAAGGTCGACGCGCAGGCGCGCGACTGGCTGCACCAGCGCATCCATCACGTCACCGGCGACGTGACCGACGAGGGCATGTTCCTCGACCTGCGCCGCAGGCTGGAGGAGCTGTTCAAGGACAAGACCCACAAGAACGTGGTGTTCTACCTGGCCACGGCGCCGCAGTTCTTCGGCCCCGTCGTCGAGGGCCTCGGCAAGGCCGGCCTCACCAAGGAGGGCGAGGACCAGTTCCGCCGCATCATCATCGAGAAGCCGTTCGGCACCGACCTCAAGTCCGCCCGCGAGCTCGACGAGCAGATCCTCGGCATCGTCGAGGAGAGCCAGATCTTCCGCATCGACCATTTCCTCGGCAAGGAGACGGTGCAGAACATCATGGTCCTGCGGTTCGCGAACTTCATGTTCGAGCCGATCTGGAACCGCGACCACATCGACAGCGTCCAGATCACCGCCGCCGAGACCGTCGGCGTCGAGACCCGCGGAAAATTCTACGACAAGACCGGCGCGCTGCGCGACATGCTGCCCAACCACATGTTCCAGCTGCTCGCGATGATGACGATGGAGGCGCCGAACTCCTTCGACGCCGACGCGGTGCGCGCCGAGAAGGCCAAGGTCATCGAGGCGATCCGGCGCATGACGCCGGAGGAGGCGGTGAAGAACTCGGTGCGCGGCCAGTATGTCTTCGGCGAGGTCAAGGGCAAGCCGATGCAGGCCTACCGCCAGTCGCCCGACGTCGACACCAAGAGCCGCACCGAGACCTATGTCGCGCTCAAGCTCTTCATCGACAATTGGCGCTGGGCCGACGTGCCGTTCTACATCCGCACCGGCAAGGGCATGACGGCGCGCAAGACCGAGATCGCGATCCAGTTCAAGAAGGCGCCGGGCGTGCTGTTCCGCAACGTCGATCAGGGCCAGCTCTCGAACTCGCGCATGGTGTTCCGCATCCAGCCCGACGAGGGCATCCAGATGCGGTTCTCGGCCAAGCAGCCAGGCCGCAAGATCAAGCTCTCCGACGTCAACATGAACTTCCGCTATTCCGACTACTTCAAGTCGGCGCCCTCGACCGGCTACGAGACGCTGATCTACGATTGCCTGATCGGCGACGCGACGCTGTTCCAGCGCGCCGACAACGTCGAGGCCGGCTGGGCCGTGGTGCAGCCGTTGCTCGACGCCTGGGCCGACGGCCACGACCAGGTGCACTGGTACGAGGCCGGGTCTGCCGGCCCGACGGAAGCCGACGACCTGCTCGCGCGCGATGGGCGCAAGTGGCTGAAGCTTTGACGTCGAACGTCGGCGGCGACCGCATCTCGCTGCTCGTCTCCGACATCGACGGAACGCTGGTCACCGACGACAAGCGGCTGACCGAGGCCGTCGCCAAAGCCGCCGCGAAACTCGAGCCGGCCGGCGTGCACCTGTCGCTGGTGTCGAGCCGGCCGCCGATGGGCTTCGCCGCGCTGAGCCGACAGATGGGCCTCGCGGCGCCGATCGGCGCCTTCAACGGCGGCGCGATCCTCAAGCCCGACCTGTCGGTCATCGAGACGCTGAGCGTGACGGCGGCCGACGCGCGGATCGCGCTGGACGCCTTCGCCGAGTTCGGCATCGACGGCTGGGTCTTCTCCTTCGACACATGGTTCGTGACCAATCCGGACGGCGCGCTCGTGCCCAAGGAGAAGCGCACGATCTGCCACGACCCGCAGGTGGTGCCGAGCTTCGCGCCGCATCTCGGCGCGGTCGGCAAGCTCGTGGGCTCGTCGCACGACCATGCCGCGGTGGCCGCCTGCGAGGAGGCGCTGGGCAAGCGTCTGGGGCCGGACACCACCGCCAGGCGTTCGCAGCCCTACTATCTCGACGTCACCCCGGCGAAATCCGACAAGGGCTACGCCGTCACCCGCATCGCCGCCGTTCTCGGCGTGCCGATCGACGAGGTGGCCGTGATCGGCGACATGGCCAACGACCTGCCGATGTTCGACGTCGCGCCGCACCGCATCGCCATGGGCAACGGCATCGAGGCGCTGAAGAACCGGGCGAGCTTCGTCAGCGAAAGCAACGAGCACGACGGTTGGGCCGTGGCGATCGAGCGCTATGTGCTGCCACGCGCGGCGAAGGCCGCGCGCTAGGCCGAGGACGACCCATGACCCGCGACCCCAAGCGCATTGCCCTGCTGCTCGCCGACGTCGACGGCACGCTGGTCACGCACGAGAAGGTGCTCACCGCGCGTGCGGTGCAGGCCGTCAAGGACCTCAAGGCGGCGGGCGTGCGCTTCGCCATCACCTCGGGCCGCCCGCCCAGGGGCATGGCGATGGTGATCGGCCCGCTCGCGCTCGACACGCCGATCGCCGGCTTCAACGGGGGTCTCTTCACCGATGCCGCGCTGAAGCCGCTCGAGGAGCGCAAGGTGCCGGCCGACATCGCGAAGCAGGTGGTGGCGATGATCGAGGACGCCGGTCTCGACGCCTGGCTCTACGCCGGCAACGACTGGCTGATCCACAAGGCGGACGCGCCCCACGTCGCGCGCGAGCAGAAGACGGTGCAGTTCGCGCCGAAGGTCGTGGCCGACTTCTCCGACCGCTACGGCGACACGATCAAGATCGTCGGCGTCAGCGACGACCACGACGCGATCCACGCCTGCGCGAAGAAGGTCCACGAGGCCTTCGGCGACCGCGTGACGGCGGCGCTGTCGCAGCCCTACTACCTCGACGTGACCCACCCGCAGGCCAACAAGGGCGGCGTGGTGCTGGCCTTGTCGAAGCAGCTCGGAATCCCCGTCGAGGAGATCGCCACGATCGGCGACAGCGAGAACGACACGTCGATGTTCAAGGTGGGCGGCTACGCCATCGCCATGGGCAACGCCGACGCCGAGACGAGAGGTCAGGCCGACGTGGTCGTCGCCGATTGCGACAGCGAGGGCTTCGCCGAAGCGGTCGAGACGCACATCCTGCCGAGAGCGAAGGGAGCCGAGTGATGGCGAAGGCCAAGGTCGAGATCAGCCCGGACAAGGTATCGCTCGCCGCGCGTTTCGCCGACTGGCTGGTCACCCGCTACGAGGCGACGACCGGGCCGTTCGCCCTCAACCTCTCCGGCGGCTCCACGCCGAAGTCGGTCTACGAGCTGCTGGCGAGCGAGGCCTACAGCGGCAAGTTCGACTGGACGCGCATCCACGTCTTCTTCGGCGACGAGCGCTTCGTGCCGCCCGATCATCCCGACAGCAACTCCCGCATGGCGCGCGAGGCGATGCTGTCGAAGGTGCCGATCCCGGAGGGGAACGTTCACGCCGTGCCGACCACGGGCGGCGATCCCGCGGCCGCCGCGGCGGCCTACGAGGCGACGCTGAAGCGCTTCTACGGCCACGACACGCTCGACCTCGCGCGGCCGCTCTTCGCCGTCACGCTGCTCGGCCTGGGCGAGGACGGGCACACGGCGTCGCTGTTCCCGGGCACCGCGGCGCTCGACGAGCGCGCCAAGTGGGTCACGGCGGTGGTCGGCGCCAAGCCGGAGCCGCGCATCACCATGACCTATCCCGTGCTGGCCTCGAGCCACGAGGTCGTCTTCCTGGTCGCCGGCGCCGGCAAGCGCGAGATGCTCGGCCGCCTGCTCGACGGCGACGCCTCGATCCCGTCGGCCCGCGTGCAGTCGGCGGGGGATCTCACATTGTTCTGCGACGAGGCCGCGTGGGGGAAGGAGCCGTAGCCGGTCTGTCGAGATCGACAGGAGGCCCCCTTCTCCCCTTGAAGGAAACTCACAGCCCCCCGCGCATCCAGATCAGGCACTCGCCCGCCATGAAGCCGGCGATCACCACGCCGAGGGTGATCAGCCAGAAGTTCACCTTGTGCAGCGCGCCCTTGGCTTCTCCGAACCGTTTCGGTTTCTTCGACATGGGCCCTCCTCGCGTCGACGACTACCTGACAGCGTTTGGCCGGCGGCGCCAACTTTGTCTGCGCGGCAAAGCGCGGCGGCCGCACCGCCTACCCTGCCGGTCCGAACCGGCCCTCGACGCGAGGCGCCCCTATCAAGGCCGCCACCTCGCGGCGCACCTCCGGCAGCACCTCGGCCTCGAACCACGGGTTCCGCTTCAGCCAGCCGGAGTTGCGCCAGGAGGGATGCGGCAACGCGAACACCCTGGGACTGTCGCCGAGGTGGTCGCGCCAGGCGCGCACCAGGTCCTCGAGCTTCAGCCCCGCCGGCAACGGGCGGCCGAGGCGGCGGAAATGGTAGAGCTGGGCGTAGCGGCCGATGGCGAGGATCAGCTCGACCTGGGGCACGAGGGCGAACAGCCGGTCGTGCCATGCCTCGGCGCATTCGCGGCGCGGCGGCAGGTCGCCCTTGTCGGGCGTGTGGCCGGGAAAGCAGAAGCCCATCGGGCCGATCAGCACGTTGCGCTCGTCGTAGAAGGTGGGGCGGTCGACGCCCATCCAAGCGCGCAGGCGGTCGCCGGAGGGATCGTCGAAGGCCAGGCCCGAATTGTGCGCGCGGATGCCCGGCGCCTGGCTGGCGATGAGCAGGCGCGCCCGCGTGTTCACCTTCAGGATCGGCTTGGGCTCCTGCGGCAGCGGCGGCCCGTAGCGTGGCGCGTCGCGGCACACGCGGCAACGGCGGATCGTGTCGGCCAGAGCCGCCGCCGGATCGACGTCGGCTCGGGGCGGGTCGACGAGACGGGCGCGGGCCGGTTGGAGCATCCGCCATGATTAGCGCGGCCCGCGCCGGCCGCGCCAGGGACGCCTCGTCGCGGCTGGGGAAAGCCTTGGTGTTGCCGCGCGTTCGACAGGTTTCGTCAGCGCGACGTTAACCTTTTAGCCGCCATGGTTGCCGGGCGCCTCAACCTGCGACCCTGGTCCATGACCGAAGTCACCGCGGAAATGATCGAGCGCGGCCGGGGCGCCGACCCTACGGTCGCGGCGGAACGACGTCGGCGCGCCCGCGAGGTCCGCGACGCCCGCGAGAAGCTCACGTCGTCCTCGGGCGGTCACCGTGCCTTCGACCTCGAGCTGCTGCGCCTCTATGCCGAGCGCCGTAAGGCCTCGCTGCCGTGGCTCGCGCTGCTCGGCGTCGCCTTCGTGCTGGTGCTCTACGCATGGCGCACGACGCCGGCGCCGCTGGTCTGGGTCGCCTTCAACGCCTTCTCCGTCCTGTGCGGTTGCGCCCTGGCGCACCGCTTCCTGCGTCGCCCGGTCGCGACGATCGACGTCGTGCGCTGGGAACGCATCTTCGTGATCGCCGAGTGCGTGCAGGGCGGCCTCTGGTCGATGGTCGTGGTCTTCGCCTGCGACGGCGGCGACCAGCGGCTCGCCACCTTCTCGCTCGTCGCGCTGCTGCTGATCGCGGCGATCAACGCCACCGTCACCGCCTCGATCCCCGCGGCCGTCTACGGGGCGCTGCTGCCGGTGACGATCGCCGTCGTGGCGGTGATGCGCCCGGCCCGACTCACCGGGCCCGACGCGCTGCTCGCCATGCTGGCCCTGGGCACGCTGGTCTATTTCTTGGTGCTCGCCCGCAACCTCCGCGTGGCGGCGCTGCAGTCCTTGAGCTTGCAGGCCGAGAAGGACGACCTCATCGCCGAGCTCGAGCGTTCCAAGGCCAACAGCGACCTCGCCCGTCACCGCGCCGAGGAGTCGAACCTCGCCAAGTCGCGCTTCCTCGCCACGATGAGCCACGAGCTTCGCACGCCGCTCAACGCGATCCTCGGCTTCTCCGAAGTGATGAAGACCGAGCTGTTCGGCAGCCACCTCGTCCCCGCCTACAAGGAATATTCGCAGGACATCCATTCGAGCGGCGAGCACCTGCTGATGCTCATCAACGAGATCCTCGACCTGTCGCGCGTCGAGGCCGGCCGCTACGAGCTGCGCGAGGAGCCGGTCGACCTCGCGGCCGTGCTCGAGGAATGCCGCCACCTCCTGGCGCTGCGCGCCAAGAAGAAGGGCATCCTCATCCAGGAGAACCTCGGCGCCGCGCTGCCGCGGCTCTGGGCCGACGCGCGGGCGCTGCGCCAGGTCGCTCTGAACCTGCTCTCCAACGCGATCAAGTTCACGCCCCAGGGCGGCAGCGTGTGCCTGTCGCTCGGCTGCACCGCCGACGGGCGGCAGTTCTTCTCCGTCGCCGACACCGGCCCGGGCATCCCCGATTCGGAGATCCCCGTCATCATGTCCTCGTTCGGCCGGGGGTCGTTCGCGCAGAAGACGGCGGAGGAGGGCTCCGGCCTCGGCCTGCCCATCGTCAAGGGCCTGGTCGAACTGCACGGCGGCACCTTCGCGCTGGCCTCGCGCATCCGCGAGGGCACCACCGTCACGGTGCACTTCCCGCCGGAACGGGTGATGAGCGTGCTGCCGCCGCTCGCCATCGAGACGGCGACGTTCCGCGACGCGGCGTAAGAGCTCCTCGTCCGCTCCGCCGCCGGGACTCGCGCGTTTCGGCTGGTCGGGCGACATCATGCCCGGCGCCTCGCTCAGCCCAGCGTGTAGCGGAAGCCGCGCGTCAGGTAAGGCATGGCGACGAAGCGGCGGTCCGGATCGCCGTGGCTGGCGCTGGCGATCTCGTCGAAGAGGTCCCGCACGCCTTCGAGCATCGTTGCGCGCGCCGGCCCGGGCAGCACGAGGAAGGCGCTGCGCGAGGCGGTGAGGTCGAGAAGCGCGGCCTCGTCGAAGGGCAGCTCCCAAGGGAACGTCACCGCCTCGTCGCCGCCGAAGGGCGGCGGTACGACCGGCACGCCGTCATAGGCCGGCGAGTCGCCGCAATCCACGACCCGCTCGAAGCGCGTGACCCACTCCACGGTCTTGTCGCGCGTGTTCCAGACGAGCCCGAGCGTGCCGCCCGGCCTCAGCACGCGGGCGATCTCGACCGCCGCCCGCTCGGCATCGAACCAGTGCCAGGCCTGGGCGACCACCACGGCGTCGACGCTGCCGTCCGCCAGCGGAATCGCCTCGGCGCGGCCCTCGAGCGCCTCCGCCGAAGGGCAGGCTCTGCGCAGTTCGGCGAGCATCGGCCTGGAGGGGTCCAGCGCCACGACCTCGAGCCCGCGCGCGACGAGCGCCGTCGTGAGCTTGCCCGTGCCGGCGCCGAGGTCCAGCACGCGCGCCGCGCCGCTCGGCAGCAGCCAGTCGACGGCAGACACGGGGTAGCCCGGGCGGGCGCGCGCGTAGGCGGCGGCGGTCGGACCGAAGGAAGCGGCGCGGGCGTCCCGGTCCACGCGCCGCCTCTTACATGCCGAGGCCGAGCGCGCCGCCGCTCTTCAGGTTGCGGTAGCGCGACAGCGCCTGGAGCGGGAAGAACTTGGGATAGCCGTCGTAGCGCAGGTAGAAGACGCGCGGGAAGCCGGTGGCGGTGTGCTTGTCCTCGTCCCAGAACCCGTCGGCACCCTGCGTCGCCTCGAGGAAGGCGACGCCGCGGCGCACGGCGTCGCTGTCGAGCCGGCCCACGGCCATCAGGCCCATCAGCGCCCACGAGGTCTGCGAGGCCGTGCTGGCCGCCGGATTCAGCCCCGCGTAATCGGCCGCGTAGCCGGCATCGTCCTCGCCCCAGCCGCCGTCGGGGTTCTGAACCGCCTCGAGCCAGGCCACGGCCTTGCGGATCGCGGGGTGGCCGCGGTCCAGGCCCACCGCGCCCAAGGCGCAGAGCGCCGACCACGTGCCGTAGACGTAGTTGATGCCCCAGCGCCCGAACCAGCTGCCTTCCGGGTGCTGCTCGGCGAGGAGATAGGCGACGCCGCGGCGCAGGGATTCGCTGGTCTCGAGACGCTCGCCGAGCTGCGACAGCATCGAGATGCAACGCGATGTCACGTCGGCCGTCGGCGGGTCGAGCAGCGCGCCGTGGTCGGCGAACGGGATCGCGTTCAGGTAATAGGAGGTGTTGTCGGCGTCGTAGGAGGCCCAGCCGCCGTTGCGGCTCTGCATGCCGTGCACCCACTCCACCGCCCGAACGATGGCTTCGTCGTAGGCCTTGGTGCCCGTGGCGCGGCGCGCTTTGTCGAGCGCCATCACCACCGCCGCCGTGTCGTCGAGGTCGGGATAGTGCGGGTTGGCGTACATGAACGCCCAACCGCCGGGCCGCAGGTCGGGCCGCTGCACCGCCCAGTCGCCGGCGAAGTCGAGGATCTGCAGCGGCAGCAGCCACTCCAGCGCGTGCGTGGTCTCGACGCGGGTGCGGGCCGGCGCGGCTTCCATCAGAGCATGGGCCGAGAGCACCGTGTCCCAGACCGGCGACAGGCAGGGCTGGCAGAAGCACTCGTCGCCGTTCCAGGCGACGAGCTTGGCGAAGGCGGCGCGGCCCTGGATCATGTCCGGCGACGTCTCGGGCACGCCGAGCGTCTTGAACATCATCACCGTGTACACGATCGACGGGAAGATCGCGCCGAAGCCGTCCTCGCCGTTGAGCCGCTCGCGAGCGAAGGCGACCGCCTTGTCGATGGCCGCCGCCCTGCTTTTCTTGGGAAAGAAGGGCTGCGTGGCGCGCAGCGCCTTGTCGATCACGCCGAACACGGCGCCCCATACGCCGACCTGGTTGTCGGTCGCCGGCCAGCGGCGGATCTCGTGCGGCGGCGTCACGAACAGCTCGTCGATGTCGACGG
>CAZZWW010000009.1:19576-20385 GCA_964657815.1 Vulcanimicrobiota bacterium
GGCGCGCGGGTTCACGGCGCGCGGCTTCAGGTCCATCATGACCATCAGCGGCACCAGCGTGTCGCGCGCCCAGAACGAGCAGCGCCACAGGTTGAACGGGAACCAGCGCGGCGCGTGCATGATCTCGACCGGCATCACCGGCACCGCGTCCCAGGGCACGATTCCGTAGAGCGCGAGGCTGATGCGGGTGAAGATGTTGACCTTCACCGCGCCGCCGGCGGCGAGGATGGCCTCGCGGGCCCGCACCATGTGCGGCGCGTCGACGGGATCTCCGATCAGCTTGAGCGCGAAATAGGCCTTCACGCTGGCCGACACGTTGAGGCCGCCGCCGACCAGCATCGGCCAGCCGCCGTGCGCCTCCTGGCGGCGGCGCAGGTAGTTCGCCGTGCCCTGCTCGACGGCGTGGTTCCGCTCGCCGAGGAAGTGCAGGATCATCACGTATTCGGCGGGGATCGCCGGATCGGCCTCGAGGTCGAACACCCAGTGGCCGTCGGCGTGCTGCAGCTTGAGCAACGCCTCCGTCGCCCGGGCGATGCTGCCCTCCAGCCCATCGGCCTCGTCTCGGGGTCGGCTGAGCGTGGGATCGGCAAGGAACATCGTGCGGGGACTCGAATCTTCGAAATGAGGTGGCGGCCGGAACTCCGGGGCAAACCCGAGGCCCGTGCGCCACCCGTCAGCCAAGTTTCGCACCGCACAAACCATGGCCGGCGTGCGGCTGGCAAGTGCGCGTGGGTCGAAGACTGGCGCGAAAAGAGGCGCCTGGCGTTCTCAGCGCGGCGCCGTCGTGCCTTCGAGAAGGGCCGGGACCG
>CAZZWW010000010.1:0-19901 GCA_964657815.1 Vulcanimicrobiota bacterium
CGCAACAGCAGCAGGGGTCTTGTATCTTGTTTACCTTCCGATATTAGGTGGCAACAGCGGCCAATCGCCAGTTTTCTACAATCTGCTCACAGCCATAGCTGCCCTTCTGATTGTACAAGAAAAAGAACGCCAACTTTCTTTGAAGCTAGGCGCACGAGCTTTTATAGCGACGGCGTTGTTGGGCGTTGCCATCCAAATAAAATATACAGCATTCGTCGAAGGTCTAGCGTTTGGACTATATCTCCTGCGCCTGCAATGGGTTCGCTCCAATCGGATGCGGGACGTGGTTGCACTCGGCTGCAGCCTAGTTGGGGTTGCGTTGCTACCGACGTGCCTCGTTTTAGGGTTCTACATATGGCACGGTGACGGTTGGGCGTTCTTTCAAGCAAATGTGCTGTCGATTTTTCAAGCGAAGACGCCGCCCGGATCGTCGAATCTCGACAATCTGGCATTGACCATTGCCCGGCTCGCCTTTGTCGCGACCCTCGCCTTCGTTTCAGTCTGGCTCGCATTTCGAAAAGACACTTACAAACAGACTTTGCCCTTCTTCGTACTTTGGGCGGCCTTCGGTCTCGTGGATATCGTCATCATCGGCCGGTATTATGGGCATTATGCCTTGCCTGCTCTTGTCCCTCTGACAGTACTCGTCGTGCCTGTTTTCGAAAACCCGATTGTCGCGGGGCTCATCGTCGGAAGCGTTTTCAGCTTTACATTCAATGTCTTCGTTCGAGAAGCGGCAGTGACCAAGGCCCGTAATCGAACCTATGTGACGGAGATGGTAGCGGCTCTCATGCCCTATCGAGACGCAGGATGCATCTACCTCCGCGACGGGCCCTCCATTGTCTATATGCTCGCACGATCTTGCCTGCCCTCGCGATTCGTCTTTCCGGAACATCTGTCCACGGCGTTGGAAGCGGGTGCGACCGACGCGACCGCCTCCATGGCGGCGTTGCTCGCCCAGCGACCGCCAGCTATCTCCGTTTCCGACAAACCGCCCTTCCGGCTGCCGAATGCGACGACCAAGGCGATGCTCGAGGCTGCGCTCGCAGAACACTACCATCTGCACACGATCGTCACTGAACCGAACGGCATCGATCATCAGAGAGTGTATGCTCGCAACGATCTTCGCTGACTGTCCCGGTCTTCAGTACCCCACCGCTAGCGTACCGCGTTGGCGCGTGTCGGCGGCGCCGGCGAGTAGGCCGTCGCTGATCGCGATGCTCTCGGCCGAACCCCAGGCGTCGTGCACGTCGATCGTGTAGCCCTGTGCCTTCAAAAGGCGGAGCGTGTCGGGGTTCAGCCCCCGCTCGACGAAGAGCGTGTCGGGCAGCAGCTGGTCGTGGATGCGCACCGAGGCCGTGGCCTCCGCGATGTTCAGGCCGAAATCGACGACGTCGAGGATGATCCCGAGCACGATGGTGATGATCCGCGAGCCGCCGGGCGATCCCGTGACCAACTCCAGCTTGCCGTCCTTGAACATCATGGTCGGCGCCATCGACGACAACGGCCGCTTGCGCGGGCCTGGCTGGTTGGCTTTGCCGCCGGTCAGGCCATAGGCGTTGGGCGCGTCGGCCTTGGCGGCGAAATCGTCGAGCTCGTTGTTGAGAAGGACGCCGGTGCCCTCGGCGACCATGCCGACGCCGTAGGAGAAGTTCAGCGTAAAAGTGTTGGAGACGGCGTTGCCCTGTGCGTCGACCACGGAGAAATGGGTGGTCTGGTCGCTCTCGTAGGGCATCGGGTCGAGCGCCTTGATCTCGGAGGCCGGACGGGCGTGGTCGGGCTGGATCTGCGCCCGTAGCGCGGCGGCGTAGCGCTTCGACGTGAGGCCCTCGACCGGGACCTTCAACACGGCGGGGTCGCCCAGGTACGCGGCACGATCGGCGTAGGCGAGCTTCATCGCCTCGGCGAGATCGTGGATGGTGGCCGCCGTGTCCGCGCCCTGCTCGGCCAGCGGGAATCCCTCGAGGATGTTCAGGAGCTCGATCACGTGAATGCCACCGGAGGAGGGCGGTGGCATGGAGACGATCGTGTGGCCGCGATAGGTGCCGACGACAGGCGCGCGCTCCTCGGCACGGTAGTCCCTGACATCGTCGAGCGTCATCGTGCCGCCGGCCGAATGCACGGCGGCGACGAGCTTGTCCGCGACCTGACCTTCGTAGAAGCCTTTCGGCCCCTCGCGGCCGTAGGTCTCGAGCGTTCTTGCGAGATCGTGCTGAACGAGGGTTTCGCCGCGGGCGAGCGGCGAGCCGTCGGGATGGAGGAAGATGGCGACGGACGAGGCCCAGCGTTTCAGGCGCGACGCGTTCGGCAACGAGTCGGCGAGATCCTCACCGACGACGATGCCGTCACGGGCGATGGCGACCGCCGGAGTGGCGAGGTCGGCCAGCGTGAAACGGCCGCTTCCATATCGGCTTAGGGCCAGGGCCAAGCCAGCCGGCGTTCCGGGCACGCCAACGGCGAGCCCGGTGTCGCGCGAAAGGCGGGGGTCGGCGTTGCCGGCGGCATCGAGAAACACGCAGCACGTCGTGGCGGCTGGTGCCCGCTCTCGGTAGTCGATCGCAATGTTGCGATCACCTTTGGCAAGATGGATCAGCATGAAGCCGCCGCCACCGAGATTGCCGGCCCGAGGAAGGGTTACGGCGAGGGCAAGCGCGGTAGCGACCGCGGCATCAATGGCGTTGCCGCCCCGCTTCAGCACATCGAGACCAATACGGGCGGCCGCGCCCTCCTGCGCGACGACCATGCCGTGCTGCGCGACGATCGGGAGGGAGCGGGCACCCATTCCGATGATGGGCGGCGCGTCGACGGCATTCGCCGGTGCGACCGCACCGAGGCACGCCGCCGACGCCACGAGACGTCTCGCCCATCGCCACATAAGAACTTCTCTCGGCGGGAGCCTCACGCGTGAGACCATCGCCATGTCACGGCTTCAATCGAGAGGGGTCATCGAGTGGTCAGCTGAGCCAGAACGTAGCCGACGAGTGCGGCGATGAGGAGGGCGATGAGAGGGCGCTCTTTCACTTCCTTCTCGATCGAATGGAGCGCGCGCTCCGCTGAGCCGCTGGCATCCGAGAACGTGTCGCCGAACGTGTCGCCCAGCTTGTCCTTAGCCTGACCGTAGATGCCTTGCGCCGTTTCGGCGGCATCGCCCAGAGCGTCCTTGGCTTGGCCGTAGACGTTCTGCGCCGCTCCCGAAGCCTGCCGGGCGTGGCCCTTCAATTCGGTCTCCTTGTCGCCGAAAACCTCGCCCGCTGCCGACTGGGCCTTGCCGAGGGTTTCCTTCGCCGCGCCGCCGATCCGATCCGAATCCATGGTCCATTTCTCCCGCAAGCCGATGATTGCTTGGCTGATATGGCGCGTCGTGCGGGCTGAGCAATGGGCTCAGGCGACGGTGTCGGCCTGGGTTGCGCGAGCTATCCCGAGCACCCGCCAAGTGCAGGTCATGGTGTCGGCCGCCGTCAAGTTGAAGCCGCCGTCGGCGCCAAGCGGGCCGTAGGTCTGATCGAAGCTGCCGAAACTCTGCACGGATCAGGACAAACCGGCGAGACGGCGAGCCAGGCAAGGGTGGCGAGGCCGCCGCCGCGCTATGCCAGTAGGCCGCCGGGACCCGGTGCGAGAGGGTTGGCGGCGAGGTCGGCTCGGTCGACGGCCGGCTCTCCGGCGGCGGCGCGCCAAAGGCCCTCGATCAACGTTGGGTCGAGATCCTTGAGGACGAACACCAGCCGGGTGTCGTGGTCTTCGTCGGGCCAGGCGTCAAGCCGGCTCGGCGGATGCATGACGTGCTGCACTCCGTGGAGGATCACCGGGCGGGAAGGATCGTCGGTCGTGGCGACGAGCCCCTTCATCCGCAGCACTCCCGCGCCATGCGCCGAGGTCAGCAGCTCGGTGAACAGCCCGACCGCGTAGGGCGACACCGGCCGCGGCCAACGCAAGGCGAAGGCTCGGATGCCGGCATCGTGTCGGTTCACGTCATGGTGGTGATGGTGGCCGTGCGCGTCGCCGCCGTGCTCAGCTGTCTCCACCGCCTCGGCAGCGAGCCACTCGTTCGCCTCGGCGCCGAGGGCGGCAGGATCGTAGGTGGCGCCGCCCAGCAAGCGCGTCGCACTGGCCTCGCCCTGTGCCGCATCGAGGAGTGGCGCGGCCGGGTTCAGCGCGCGGAGCCGAGCCTTCAGCGCGGCCAGTGCAGGGGCATCGGTGGTGAGATCGGTCTTCGTCAGCACGAGGCGGTCGGCCATGGCCGCCTGCTTGATCGCCTCGGGATGGGCGTCGAGCGTCGCGTCGCCGACCAGCACGTCGACCAGCGTCATGACCGAGCGCAACCTGAAGCGCAGGCGCAAGTAGGGATGGCTCATCACCGTGTGCAGCACGGGCGCAGGATCGGCGAGCCCCGTGGTCTCGATCACCACCCGGGTGAACGGCGTGCCACGCCCGTTGTCGCGCGCGCGCAGAGCGTCCTCCAGGCTCGCCACGAGGTCGCCACGCACGGTGCAGCACAGGCAGCCGGAGGCGAGCAGCAGCATGTCGCCCTCGACCCGCTCGACGAGGTGGTGGTCGATCCCGACCGAGCCGAATTCGTTGATCAGCACTAGCGTGTCGGCAAGGGCCGGGTCGCGCAGCAAGGTATTCAGCAGCGTGGTCTTGCCGGCGCCGAGGAAGCCGGTGAGCACGTGGAGGTCGAACGGCGGCGGGGGACGGCGACCCTCAACCACGACAGCGCGCCTGGTTGCGAAGACCAAGGATCATTCGCTGTCGGCGGATTTGGTCTTCTTCGCCTTTGCGCCCGCTTTGGCGGCTGTCTTCGGGGCTGCCTTGGCAGCGACTGCATGAGCGACAGGCGGCTTGGCGACCGGCTTCGCCACCACGATCTTTGTCGCCGGTTTCTTTGCAACAGCCTTGGCCGGCTTGCCCTTGGCGGCGGACTTGGTCTTGACTTCAGGCTGATCGTCGCCTTCGGCGCCGGCGAGCACCTTGGTCTTCGGAGCCTCCGCCGCGGCCGTCAGGGCACCGGCGCGTCCATGTCGGCCCCGGGTCGCGGCCTTGACGCGCCGGCCGCGCAACGGCAACGCGTGAGGGTCGACGGCCAGCGGCGCGATGCCGACGCCCTGCATCTCCGCGTCCTGCCCCGGCGGCGCGTAGGCCTCCACCGCCGAGGGCGCGGTCTCGGTGCCGATCGGGCTGTGAGGCGCCCGCGCCTGCGCGACGGGTCCGGTGTAACCCGGGTCGGCGCCGATTCGGGCTTCCACCGGCTCGGTCGGCTCGGGACGGATCTGGTTGATGCGCGTCGCCATCGGCGCACCGAGCGGCACGCTGGCCGTCCCAAACAGCGCATTGTGTTCGAGGTTGAGCGAGGGCAGGCCAATGCCGCCGGATGGCGGCAGGAGCCCGGCGTCGAGTTGATCCACCTCCGCGTTGTATTCGGCGATCAGCGGGCCGCGGTTGCGGCATACCGCGTTGTGCATGTCCGGCGCGCTACCCCCCGTGTCGGCCATGGCCAGGATCGAGGCCGTGGGCCGGTCGACGTTGGCGAAGGCGCGATCGAACAGCGCCGCCACCTTCTCCGTGCGTGTGGCGACCGAGGGCGCGCCGAAGACGACCGTGACGATGCGGCGGCCATCGCGATAGGCGCTGGCGACGACGTTGAAGCCGGCGGCGCAGGTGAAGCCGGTCTTCATGCCATCGGCACCAGGGTAGCGGCCGAGCAGGTTGTTGTGGTTGGCGATGCGCTCGGGGCCGACCTGCAGTACGCCGATGTCGAACAGCGGCGCCTGCTGGGGAAACTGCAGGTAGAGCGCGCGGGCGATCAGCGCCATGTCGCGCGCGGAGGACACGTGGTCGGCATTCGGCAGGCCGTTGGGATTGACGAAGTGCGACTCGTGGAGGCCGAGCCCGGCAGCGGCGCCGTTCATGTCTTCGGCAAAAGCCTCGACCGAACCCGAGACGCCCTCGGCCACCGTCACGGCGATGTCGTTCGCCGACTTCACCATCAGCATCCTGAGGGCATTCTCGAGCGTCACCTGAGTGCCGGGCCGGAAGCCCATCTTCGAGGGCGGCATGGTGCGGGCGTGAGCCGAGTAGACGAGAGGCGTGTTCATCGCGATCTTGCCGTCGCGGACTGCGGAGAGCGCGACGTAGACGGTCATCAGCTTGGTCGTGGAGGCCGGAAACCAGGGACGCGTCGCCTCCTGCTGGTAGAGGACCTCGCCACTCGCAAGATCCATCGTCAGTGCCGGTGTCGCCTGCGCGGTCGTCGTCATCGCCCATGCGGCAAGCCCAACGACGAGAGGCAAGAGTCGCGGAAGCGTTCGGCAGGCGTAAAGACGACGACGCATTCAACGGTCCCGGTTGGGCGATCCACGCTGCATTGCGAAGCCTAGCCGAGCCTTCCGCTCCGAGGAAGGCCCCAGATAAGGCTGCACGACGAAAAAGCTGAATCGCGACAAGCCTCTATCGAGCCGGCATGCGGCCACTTGATGACAGATCGCACGCAACAGGCGCCTATTCGCCCGGCACCTTGGCCTCGATCGCGATCGCGTGGACCCTTTCCGGCCCCATTTCGCCGGCAACGAGATCGTTGATCGCACGGTGTCGAGCGAGAAGGGTCTTGCCGCGAAAGCTTTCCGAGACCACCTTGATCCGGAAGTGCGTCTCGCCCGGCACGCCGGCGGTTCCACTCCGTTCCATCATGTGCGCATGCTTGGCGTGCTTGTGCGACTCGTCGATGACGTCGAGCGTCGTGGGCGCCAGCGCGGTTTGGAGCGTTTCCCGGATGCGGCCTGCGACGGGATGTGCGTCTTGCATGATGTCAACCTTTACACGAGCTTGGCTGAGGCTTGCGGCACGCTCGCCACGCCGCTTGATGCAACGTCAAACCCGCCCATAATGGCCGAGCCATGAACCTGAACTCCCGCCTGTTCGACTCGATCCGCGTCAAGCCAGACGCCGGCAAGCCCGCCGCAGCGGCGCCTCAGCAGGCGCGGTGCGACTTTCCCGGCTGCACGCGCGAAGGCGAGTTCCGAGCGCCGCAGGGCCGCGACCGCGAGGGTCAATTCTTCTGCTTCTGCCTCGATCATGTCCGCGAGTACAACGCGTCCTACAATTATTTCAACGGCATGACGGCGGATGACGTTGCGAATTATCAACGCGACGCGCTGACGGGGCATCGGCCGACCTGGACCATGGGCTCCAATCGCGCCGCAAAAGGGTTTCGCGAAGACGGCGATGCGGGAACAAGCGACACGCTCGGCATGTTCCGTGCACAGCCTCATGCGGCCTCGCGCAAGCGAGAGCCTTTGAAGCCCAGGGTTGGCGTGGCCGCCATGAAGGCGCTCGACACACTTGGGCTCGACGACACGGCCGGCGCTCCGACGGTGAAGGCGCGCTACAAGGATCTCGTGAAGCAGCTACATCCCGATGCGAACGGGGGGGACCGATCGAACGAGGATCGGCTGCGGGAGATCATCCGGGCCTACAATTATCTGAAGACCGTGAGGCTCGCCTGAGGCGAACCCGGTCGCCGCCGCGGCGGCGCAGCGAGGTGAGAGTTGATGCAGAGCGTGATCACCGACGTGGGCTCTCACGGCGGCGTGCCCGACATGAACGTGTCGGTGCGCCAGGTATTCGGAATCGACTCGGACATGGAGGCTCCGGCGTTCTCGACCGGCGACCAGCACGTCCCCGAACTCGATCCGGACTACCTCTTCGATCGCGACACCACGCTCGCCATCCTCGCCGGCTTTGCCAAGAACCGCCGGGTCATGGTCACAGGCTATCACGGCACCGGCAAGTCGACGCATATCGAGCAAGTGGCCGCGCGGCTTAATTGGCCCTGCGTGCGCATCAACCTCGACAGCCACGTCTCGCGGGTCGATCTTGTCGGCAAGGACGCGATCGTGCTGAAGGACGGCAAGCAGGTCACCGAGTTCAAGGACGGCATCCTGCCTTGGGCCCTCCAGAACAACGTTGCTTTGTGCTTCGACGAGTACGACGCGGGACGCCCGGACGTCATGTTCGTGATCCAGCGCGTACTCGAGGTCGCTGGCCGCCTCACCCTGCTCGACCAGAGCCGCGTCATCCGCCCACATCCCTCGTTCCGGCTGTTCGCTACGACCAACACCATAGGCCTCGGCGACACGTCGGGGCTCTATCACGGCACGCAGCAGATCAACCAGGGCCAGATGGACCGCTGGTCCATCGTCGCCACGCTGAACTACCTCCCGCACGACCGCGAGGTCGACATTGTGATGGCCAAGGTGCCGAAGTTCGCCAACGCGGACCCGAAGAACGGCAAGGCCGGCAATGCGAAAACTGGCATGAAGGGCGGTCGCGACACGGTCTCGAAGATGGTGCGGGTGGCCGACCTGACGCGTAATGCGTTCATGACCGGCGATCTTTCGACGGTGATGAGCCCGCGTACGGTGATCACTTGGGCGGAAAATGCTGAGATCTTCGGTGACATTGGCTTCGCCTTCCGCCTGACCTTCCTCAACAAGTGCGACGAACTCGAACGTACGCTCGTGGCCGAGTTCTACCAGCGCTGCTTCGGGCAGGAACTGCCCGAGAGCGCGGTCAACGTCGTGATGAGCTGACGGAAGCGCCATGGACGACGCTGCCGGCATTGCCGACTCGCGCGCTTCCAAAACATCGACGCCGTCGCGCCTTTCGAGCCAAGAGGCGACCCCCTCGAAGGGGAGAAATATCGATAGGTGGTCGGTCGAGCAGGCGCTTGGGACATCATCATGGATCGTGCATTCGCTTTCAACCCGGCTACCGAGATAGAGTGACTTCCAACCACAAGCCCCCCCAGAAGGCCGAGGCGCCGCAGGAGCCCTTCAAGCGCGCGGTGGCCGGCTGCATGCGCGCGATGTCCGGCGATGCCGACCTGGAGGTGACTTATGCGCCGGAACGCCCGAGCCTGATCCAATCCACGGAAGGCGCAAAGGCGCGTTTGCCCGAACCGACTCGCAGGCTCGATGCGAAGGATGCGGCGATTGTCCGTGGTCATGCCGATGCCATGGCTCTGCGCTTGTCCTGCCACGACGCCGAGGTGCACCGCCGGCTGGCGCCGCAGTCGGCCGCGGGACGCGCGTGCTTCGATGCGGTCGAACAGGCCCGGGTTGAGGCGATCGGGGCGCGACGTATGATGGGTGTCGCGTCGAACCTCGCCGCCGTGTTGGACGACCGGCTGATTCGCGCTCGCCTGCCGGAGGCGACCCAGCGATCCGATGTGCCGCTCGAGGAGGCGCTGGCGCTGATCGTGCGCGAACGACTGACCGGCCAGCGGCCGCCAAAAAGCGGCGAGCGTTGCGTCGACCTATGGCGATCATGGATCGAGGAGCGCATCGGCCGCGATCTCGACCGTCTCGGGTCCACCTTGGAAGACCAGAGGCGATTCGCGCAGTCGGTGCAAAAGCTCCTCGCTGCGCTCGAGATGGGTGAGGAATCGGGCTCCGACAGCGACACCGAGGAGGACGATAAATCCGACGACTCCAAAGCCGATGCCGAGCAGGACGAGGAGCGCCAGGGCGACGCCGAACGCTCCGACGACGGCATGCAGGGCGACAAGGCCGAGGCCTCGACGGAAGAAATGGAAGACACGGCGATGGACGTCGCCGAGGCCCCGAGTGGCGAAAGCGACGAGGACGCCGAATATTCCGACGCCGAGCAGGCAAGCGACGCGCGACGTGCGCCGGCGGGGCGCCAGGCGGAGCATCGCGGGCCCGACTACAAGGCCTTCTCACGCGCCAGCGACGAGACGATCGCTGCCGAAGACCTGTGTGATTCGGAGGAGCTCGATCGTCTTCGATCGTTTCTTGACAAACAATTGCAGAATCTCTCCTCGATCGTGGCGCGCCTTGCCAATCGGCTGCAACGTCGCCTGATGGCGCAGCAGAACCGGTCCTGGGAATTCGATCTGGAGGAAGGTCTGCTCGATCCCGTGCGCCTGCCGCGCATCATCATCGATCCCAACCAGCCACTCTCCTTCAAGCGCGAGAAGGATACCGACTTCCGCGACACGGTGGTGACGCTGCTGCTCGACAATTCCGGCTCGATGCGCGGGCGTCCTATCACCGTGGCGGCGACCTGCGCCGACATCCTCGCGCGCACGTTGGAGCGCTGCGGTGTGAAGGTCGAAATCCTCGGCTTCACCACGAAGGCCTGGAAGGGCGGCGCGGCGCGCGAGTCCTGGCTGCAGGCCGGCAAGCCGGCATCGCCGGGCCGGCTCAACGATCTGCGTCACATCATCTACAAATCCGCCGATGCACCGTGGCGGCGCGCCCGCAAGAACCTCGGCCTGATGATGCGAGAAGGCCTCCTCAAAGAGAACATCGACGGCGAGGCTCTCGATTGGGCGCACAAGCGGCTCCTCGCCCGTCCCGAGCAGCGCCGCATCCTGATGATGATCTCCGACGGCGCACCGGTCGATGATTCGACGTTGTCGGTCAATCCGGGCAATTACCTCGAGCGCCATCTGCGACATGTCATCGAGGAGGTCGAGACCCGGTCTCCGGTGGAGCTGATCGCCATCGGCATCGGCCACGATGTCACGCGCTACTATCGCCGCGCGGTCACGATCGTCGATGCTGAAGAATTAGGTGGCGCGATGACCGAGAAGCTGGCTGAGCTTTTCAGCGAGACCAGCGAAGCGCCGCAGCGAAACCGCAAGCTCCACTGAACTGTTCCTTCAGCCGGCGAACTCGACCATCGCGTGCTTGGTGGTCAACGCGGTGCGCAGCTTCTCGATGGCTCGGCTCTCGATCTGTCGGACCCGTTCCTTCGAGATGCCGAGCTGGGTGCCCAACTCTTCGAGCGTCATGCCTTCTTCGCTCAAACGTCGTTCTCGAAGAATGTTGTACTCCCGCTCGGAAAGATGCGTCAGCGCATCCTTGAGCCAAGCGACGCGGCGGTCCGTGTCGATGGCACCACCGACCGTCTCGTCCTGCAGCGGCTGCTTGTCGACCAGAAACTCTATTCGCTCGGAGGCGGAATTATCGGCATCTGCCACAGGAGCGTTGAGCGAAACGTCGGGACCTGAGAGGCGCGTATCCATCATCTCGACATCGGCGCGATTGACGCCAAGCGCCTTGGCGATCTCTCCCATCAGCACGAAATTTCCGCGCGGCTCGCCGCCGACACTCAGCTTGGCGCGGAGGCGACGCAGGTTGAAGAACAACGCCTTCTGCGCCGAGGAGGTGCCGCCGCGGACGATCGACCAGTTGCGCAAGATGTAATCTTGGATCGAAGCGCGGATCCACCATGTGGCGTAAGTCGAGAAACGTACTTCGCGATCCGGATCGAACCGCGCCGCCGCCTCGAGCAGGCCCACGTGACCCTCCTGGATCAGGTCGGCGACGGGCAGGCCGTAGTGGCGGAACTTGACGGCGATGGAGATGACAAGCCGCATGTGCGCTTCGGCCAATTCGTGGAGCGCCTGCTCGTCCTTGTTGTCCTTCCAGCGAACAGCGAGGTCGTGCTCGTTGTCTCTCTCGAGGAAGGGCGCGGCCATCGCCGTCCTGACGAGCTGCTGCCCAACGCCGATGAGTTGACCCATGTTGTCTCCCGCTCGCCCTGCGGCGACCTTCGGTCCTCCGAAGAGGACCTTCGTTTCGGTGCGCCCCAGGAACAGCGGTCGACCCGCACAGGTTCCGCACGCCTCCGACCGGCTACTCGACGACCAGCTTGTAGCGCTCGCTCGGTTTCAGCGCGGCGTCGCCTTCCAGGCCGTTGAGCAGCTCGAAGGTCTCGAGCGGTTTATCGGAGACGACCATGCGGGCCGAAAGCGCTGCGGACACGTCGCCCGTCTTGGCGGTGACGAGACCGATGCGCAGGGGCTTCACCTTGCCGGCCTCGTCAGGACGGAGGCGCCTGAATGAGTCGATCGAGGCGCGGAACACGTTCTCAGCGGCAGAATCGAGGCCGTGGGTGGCGAAGATCAGCCGATAGACCTCGTCGTCCTCAAACCGGATCGCGGCGAGGCGGAAGTTCCATTCGCCGGCGCGTGCCGTGGCGATCACCGCGGGCATGCCGCCGACGGTCACTTTCTCGATCGAACTGTCGATCAGCCCGTCGATCCAACCGGAGCGCACGTAGGCCTCCAGGTCCTGCGTCTCCGGCACGGCGACACTGTCGAGCCGCAGCGCCTCGATGCCGCCGTCCTTGACCCCCAGCACGGCCTGGGTGGAGTTCTCCAGGACGAAATCCTCCGGCGCGGTGAAGACGAACCCGAGCTTTGGCTGTGTGAAGACGCGGCCGCGGATCGTGCCCTCCGAAGGGTCGTCGCCGAACATCATGCCGTCGATGGCGGAGAGGTACGCCTCGCGGTCACGCGTACCAATGTCGGGCGCGCCGAAGCCGCGAGCGACGCGGACCGCTGCGGCGATCCGCTCGGGTGTGGAGGGATGCGTGGCGAGGATGTCGGGCTTCGCCGCACTCGAGTTCTGGCCGATGAGCGAGGCGCGCAGTGCCGACGAGCGGCCGAGCGCCGCGAGGAAGCGGCTGGCTCCGTAGGGATCGTAGCCGGCCTTGGCGATGGTCCTGATGCCGCGCTCGTCGGCCTGAAGCTCCTGCAGACGGGAGAAGCCGGCGATCGAGAGCTTGCCCATCTGCTCGACCTGATCGCCACGCTGCTTGTTCTGCACGAGGTGGGCGACGCGGCTGATGACCGCCGCGCGCCGTTCCTGCTCGTCCCGGGCGACGGCGTGTTTCTCGGTCACGTGCGCGATTTCGTGGGCCATCACGGCGGCGACCTCTGAGCCGTCGTTGGCCAGCGCCAACAGGCCGCGGGTCACGAACAGGTCGCCGGAGGGCAGGGCGAAGGCATTGACGATGGGTGTGTTGAGGATCGTGACCTTGTAGCTCTTGCCCTCCAGCTCGCCCGTTCCGGTCAGCTTGGCCAGTACGGCGTCGAGGTACCGCGAGACGGCCGGATCCTTGTAATCGCCGCCGAACAGCGCGACCATCCGCTTGTGCTCGGCCGAGGACGTGCTCTCGGTGATCACGCGCGGCGCTGCTGGCGCCTCGATATGCTGCACCGTGACGCCCTGCTGGTCGATTGTGGCGCAGCCGGCGAGGCAGGCGGCCACGACGAGCAGGAGAGCCGAGCGCTTCATGGCTTGGCTGTTTCCGCTGCGGCGGCGCTCGACGTGTTCGGCATCAGCTCCAGCGCGTCCGGGCCGGCAAGCTCGATCTGTGGGCCGAAACGGAGGTCGAGGAGGCCGCGCAGGCGCATGGTCTGGCCGATGAGCGCCTCGAAATGCACGCCACTCTCCTCGAATCGCTTGACGACCTTCGGCAGGACCACCGCGACGAGCAAGCCTCGCTTGACCTCGCCCGGAGCCGCGAAGCGCAGCTTGGTGCGGAACGGCCCGGCGTCGACGCGCCAGAGCCGCCCTTCAGCCAAAACGATCGTCGCCGAACGTTCGGAGAAGGCGTCTCGGTCGTCGACGGCGAGGACGCCATAATACGGATCATGCCACAGGCCAAGACTCGCCGAACGGGCTTCGGTCTCCGCCGCGAGGAAGGCGTCGCGACAGGCGTGAGCGGCGGGTTCCGACAGGTAGCGGCCGAGCCCGGCAGCGATCGCGAGACGCGTCAGGCCGCCCGGCATTGGGTCGCCTTCGAGGAAGGCCATCGCGGGGATACGGCCCCAGCGGTCGGGCTTGTCGGACAACGGCTGCGCGATCACCTGCCTGCCCGCGAGTGCCGCAGCCATTGCCGCTCGGCTCGTGTCCGCGCGATCCGGGTCGCCGGGCGTCGAACCCGCCGGATCGAGGCCTGCGAGGCGTATCCGTCGGCCATCGGCCAAGTGCAGCTCGAGCCGCGGGTCTACCGCCGCCATCGTGGCCGGGCTCGTCCCAGCGGATGGGCAGGCCGCCTCGCAGCGTGCGACCATCCCGGCGACCAGCAGGAGGACGAGAACGGCGGCGCGGATCATCAGCTGTCCGTCACGCGCCCACGGCCGCGCTTGATGTCGCCGCGGTGCACCTTGGCGTCGGTGCGCCGGCGTTTGGCGGAGAGGCTCGGGCGCGTCTTGACGCGGAACTTGGGCCGCTCGGCGGCCTGCGCGATCAGCGCGACGAGTCGGGCTTGCGCATCGGCGCGGTTGCGCTCCTGGCTGCGATGCTGCTGGGCGAACAGCACAAGCACGCCTTCGGCCGTGAGCCGACGACCGGCAAGCGTCGCGAGGCGCCGTTTGGTGCCGTCGTCGAGCGAGGGCGAATGCGCCACGTCGAAGCGCAGGTGCACGGCGCTCTCGACCTTGTTGACGTTCTGGCCTCCCGGCCCGCTTGCGCGCACGAAGGCGAACGCCAGTTCGCTGTCGTCGATCGTGAGGGTGGACGTGACGGGAATGGCGGACATGTCGGGCGGGTCAACGCAGGAGGCCGAGCCAGCCTACGCCAGATCGGGTGCCGACGCCCACTCGTCTCGCGAGCTGACCGTCGACATGTTCCGTCGATGTGTCGATGGCGGGTTCGCTTCAGCCCTTGCCGGCCTCGTTCAGCGTCTGCGCCAGGCGCTCCAGTCGTGCCGAGGCGGCTTCGAGCGAGCCGGCGACCTCGACCGCGAGCGCGTCGCGCATGGCCTCGCCCTCGGAGCGGGTCGCGGCGAAGCCGGCAAGTTTCTCCTCGGCTTCCGCCAGGCGGCGGCGCGTCTCGAACAGCTCGTCCGCGACGGTGATCGCCGTCATGATCACGAGCCGGGTGTCGCCGACCTCGCCGAAGCCCTTGCGCAACCCGGCGAGCGTGGTGTCGACGTGGCGGCCGAGCTCCTGCAGATGCGCCTCCTCGCCCTCGCCGCACGACATGCGGTAGGAGCGCCCTGCGATGGTGACGGCTACGGCGGCCATCAGCTCGCGTCCGCGAGCAGCCGGCGCAACGTACCGCCAGCCCGGTCGAGCCGCAGCGCGACCTCCTCCGTGGCGTGCTCCAGCGCCAGCTGGCGGGTCAGCGCCGAGTCAAGCTCGGCGGCGAGCCGGCCGCGGTCGTCCTGCATCACGGCCAGCGTGTCGGCGAGGTCGCGCTTTTCGTCGCCGGCGCGGCCGAGCCGCTGCGCCGCCGCCTCGCACTGGTCGAGCGCGGCGGCGAGGCGCTTCAGCGCGGCGTCGAGCTGGGGATGATCGGGCATCGTATCGCCAGAGTGGCGCAGCCCGCCCGCCTGTCAATCACGCTGAGCCGGCGTGCACAGCAAAGGATCGTGCCGGTCTTCTCCTTCCCTATCCACCGCCCTCCCTTGCGTTGACAGGGGGGGGTGAACTGCTACTTAGGCCGCCTCCCGCGAGCATCAGACATCGAGTTGTTGCAGGGACAGCCGGGCGCCGGCGCACCTATGTTGGAACAGACGGTCGCGGCGACGATCGGCTGACACGAGGAGTTTCACGACCATGACTGTGCGGGTGGCGATCAACGGGTTCGGACGTATCGGGCGCAACGTGCTTCGCGCCATCGCCGAATCCGGCCGCAAGGACATCGAGGTCGTGGCGATCAACGATCTCGGGCCGGTCGAGACCAACGCCCACCTGCTGCGCTACGATTCGGTGCACGGCCGCTTTCCCGGCACGGTGACCGTCGACGGCGACACGATCGACATCGGCACCGGGCCGATCAAGGTCACCGCCATCCGCAACCCGGCCGAGCTGCCGCACCGCGAGATGAACATCGACATCGCGATGGAGTGCACGGGCATCTTCACCTCCAAGGAGAAGGCGTCGGCGCATCTCACGGCCGGCGCCAAGCGCGTGCTGATCTCGGCGCCCGGCGACAAGGCCGACATGACGATCGTGTACGGCGTCAACCACGACAAGCTGACCAAGGATCACGTCGTGGTCTCGAACGGCTCGTGCACCACGAACTGCCTCGCGCCCGTCGCCAAGGTGATGAACGACGCCATTGGCATCGAGCACGGCTTCATGACGACGATCCACAGCTACACCGGCGACCAGCCGACGCTGGACACGATGCACAAGGACCTCTACCGCGCCCGCGCCGCGGCCATGTCGATGATCCCGACCTCCACCGGGGCCGCCAAGGCCTTGGGGCTGGTGCTGCCCGAGCTCGCCGGAAAGCTCGACGGTTCCTCGATCCGCGTGCCGACGCCCAATGTCTCGGTGGTCGATTTCAAGTTCAAGGCCACGCGCAAGACCGATCCGGGCGAGATCAAGGACGCCGTGCGCCGTGCTGCCGGACAGGAGCTGAAGGGCGTGCTCTCCTTCACCGACGCGCCGAATGTCTCGATCGACTTCAACCACGATCCGCATTCGTCGATCTTCGCGATGGACCAGGTCAAGGTGATCGGCGGCGACTTCTGCCGCGTACTGTCCTGGTACGACAACGAGTGGGGCTTCTCCTGCCGCATGGCCGATACCGCGGTCGCCATGGGCAAGCTGATCTGATGACAGCGGAAGCCATCAAGCCGTTCCGCACGCTCGATCAGGCTGACGTCGCCGGCAAGCGCGTGCTGACGCGCGTGGACCTCAACGTGCCGATGTCGAAAGGCGTGGTGTCCGACCTCACCCGCATCACCCGCGTGGTGCCGACGATCCGCGACTTGGCCGACAAAGGCGCCAAGGTGATCCTGCTGGCGCATTTCGGCCGCCCCAAGGGTGCCTTTGACATAAAAAGTACGCTCGAGCCGCTCGCCGTGGCGTTGGAGCGCGAGCTCGGCCGCACCGTGACCTTCGTTCCGGACTGCGTCGGTCCTCAGGCCGAGGCGGCGGTGGCGGCGATGCACGACGGCGACGTCGTGCTGCTCGAGAATGCCCGCTTCCATCCCGGCGAGACCGCCAATGATCCGGCCTTCGTGGCCGAGCTGGCGAAACTCGGCGACCTCTACGTCAACGATGCCTTCTCGGCGGCACACCGCGCGCATGCCACCACCGAGGGCTTGGCCCGCGCGCTGCCGTCCTACGCAGGGCGCACCATGCAGGCCGAACTCGAGTACCTCGGCAAGGCGCTGAGCCACCCGGAGCGCCCGGTCGCGGCGGTGGTCGGGGGTGCCAAGATTTCGACCAAGCTCGACCTGCTCGGCAACCTCGTCAAGCGCGTCGACGTCCTGATCATCGGTGGCAGCATGGCCAACACCTTCCTGTACGCGCAAGGCGTCGGCATCGGCACCTCGCTCTGCGAGAAGGACATGGCGGAGACCGCCCGCACCATCATGGCCACCGCCAACGAAGCCGGCTGCACCATCGTTTTGCCCGTGGACGCGGTGGTGGCCGAGCGCTTCGAGGCCGGTGCGCCGGACGAGACCGTATCGGTCGATGCCGTGCCGGCCGACAAAATGATCCTCGATATCGGGCCGCAGACGGTCGCCCGCATCGAGGCGCTGCTTCAGGACGTCAAGACGCTGGTGTGGAACGGCCCGTTCGGCGCCTTCGAGATCAAGCCGTTCGACCGCGGTACGGTGCGTGTCGCGCAGGCTGCGGCGGCGCTGACCAAAGCCGGCAAGCTGGTCACGGTCGCGGGCGGCGGCGATACGGTGTCGGCGCTCAATGTCGCCGGCGTCGGCGACGACCTCACCTACCTGTCGACGGCGGGCGGCGCCTTTCTCGAGTGGCTCGAGGGCAAGTCGCTACCCGGCGTCGAGGCGTTGCGGCAGGCCTGATCGATCCGCGGAGGCGGTATGGCGAAGACCATCACCATCACCTCGCGTCACGACCTCGGGGTCGAGGGGGCCAAGCGCAACATCACGGCGCGCTACGAGGCGTTGAAGGCGGCCTATGTCGACCGTATCGGTCGCTCCGATTTGGCCTGGGACGGCGATGTCGGGAACGGCTGGGCGACGATGCTCGGGCAGAAGGGCAGCGCCGTGATCGAGGTCTTCGAGAGGGACCTGCGCATCGACATCACGCTGCCGCTGCTGTTGCAGCCTTTCGCCGGCTTCCTCGAAGGCCTGATCCGCGGCAACGCCGACGCGCTCGACCCGCACGGCGACCCGACCAAGCCTACGACCCTGGAGCCACCGACGTAGCCCTATCCGCGGCGTCGGCGAGCGCCTACATCGGAGCGATCCGGAGACCCCCGATGTCGCGATCGATCGTCATGTCGTTCCCCCACGATTTCAGCGTGCCCGAGGCCAAGAAGCGCATCACCGAGCGCTTCGACCTCATGAAGGCGCAGTACATCGACAAGATCGGCCACGCCGAGCTGGTCTGGGTCGGCGACGTCGCGCACCTCAAGGCCAGCGCCATCGGGCAGACGGCGACGGCCGAGATCGCGGTGGAACCGGCCAACGTGCGCTGCGAGATCCACCTGCCCTGGCTGCTGGCGGCGATGGCGAACAAGGTCGAGGGGCTGCTGTCGAAGAACGCCAAGGAGACGCTATTGCTCGGGCCGACGAAGAAGGTGTGATCGATCTCGCTCGGGGGAGCGAACATCGCGATAGGTTTCCGCGAGCGTGCAGATCTCGCCGACCTCCGGCGACATGGTGGTCTCCGCCGCTCGTCCTCCGCCCCTCGCGTGCTTCAGTCGACGGCGACCATGACGTCGGAGGCCTTGATCACGGCGGTGGCCTTCTTGCCCTTCTCGAGGCCGAGCTCGGCGACGGCCTCGTTGGTGACCGAGGCGAAGATCTTGGCGCCGGCAACCTCGATGATGACGTGGGAGGTGGTGGCGCCCTTGTGCACCTCGAGCACCGTGCCGGAGAGCTGGTTGCGCGCGGAAATCTTCATGACGGTTCTCCCGTCCGGCCCTATGCCGGCGAGATGCCTCTATGGAGGAGACGCCGCCGAGGCACCAGAGGCGTCACCCCGGCACCACCTTCAGCCGGCCGCGGTCGAGCACCGCGAGCACGCGCTTCAGGTCCGAGCCGCGCTTGATGATCAGCCCCGTCGTGGTGACCACGGAGAAGGCACCCTGCTTGCCGGCGAGCTTGGGGTCCTTCACGACCCGGTACAGCGGGTACTCCGCGGCACGCCGGAAGATCGAGAACACTGCCATGTCGCGCCCGAAGTCGATGGCGTAGTCGCGCCACTCGCCTTCGGCGACCTTGCGCCCATAGAGGGCGAGAATGTCGCGGAGTTCATGACGATCGAACGTGACGGGTCCGGACTGGGGCGGCGAGGGACGCAACGTCCGCACCTCGCCGTAATGACTTGCCGCCTCGGTCGATCCTTCGTCCGCCACCATGCGATCCTCGTCCTGAGGGTCTCAGAGTGCGCCCTCCATCCCCGGTCCGCAAGGGCACCGCCAAAGGGGATCGAGGCAGCTCGCCGAGGCGTGATCGACCGCCATGGTTTGGCCCGCATCGAGCCCCGTCCCCGCCCAACCCGGAGGCCAAATGTCCGGGGTCGCTGTTGCCCCTGGCGCCACCGGTAAGTAGCCCCCCAGCCCTCGGGGGTGCCAGTCGGGTCGAACGAAATGCGATGCGACAAGGAGCCGGCCTGGAGCGAACGCTCCGGCCGGCTCTGTCGTTTGGCCCCGCCTTCCAAGCGTCTTCAGAACGGATACCGCCGGTAGCGGGCGTGTCTCCGATCGTTCCGCCGTGCGACGAGGAGGCGCGTCGGGTCGCCGACCTGCAGGGAGGCGGCATCCTGAACGTCGTAGCGGGTCAGGCCGATGTCGGAGAGCTCGCGGTCGGACATGACCGACAGGCAATAGAGAACGCGTCGGTTGATGGCGTCGCGGGAGAGGCCCGCTTTGATGCTGGCTGCGACGTCGATCGCCATTGCAACGGTTCGATGGACCAAGCCTCCGCCGAGGAATGCTTTGGGACTCGTCGAGGGTGTTCGTAGAGCGTGGCGTTCCATCGTGCTTCCTTCGAGCGTCTCCTTGGTGGCCCGACCTTGGCCCAATCTTCCTGGCGCGGACAGGGACAATCCAGTACAGTTCGCGCAAACTGTCTGGTAAAGCCTGCCGTACACATGCAAGATCTACCTGCTCCGCATCAATCCCTGACGACAAAAGTGGCGG
>CAZZWW010000011.1:0-19864 GCA_964657815.1 Vulcanimicrobiota bacterium
ACCTTCGGGGGTTTGAGATCGAGCGATTCCAGGGACTGGATGATCGCCTCGGCGACGACCAGGCGCATGTACCATTTGCGATCCGCCGGGACGACGTACCAGGGCGCCTTGGCGGTCGCCGTTCCGGCGATCGCTGCCCCGTAGGCCTTGCGGTATCGCGCCCAATGCTCGCGCTCGCGCAGGTCGGCGGCGGAGAACTTCCACGTCTTCTCGGGAGTCTCGAGCCGCGCCAGGAAGCGCTTCTTCTGCTCCTTGCGGCTGACATCGAGGAAGAACTTCACGACCCGCGTGCCCTGCCGCCCGAGGTAGGCCTCGAAGGCGGCGATGTCGGCGATACGCTCACGCCAGAGGTCGTCGGCCGTCGCCAGGCCGCGCGGCAGCCCGCTTTCGCCGACGAGGTCCTTGTGGACCCGCGCGACGAGCACGTCCTCGTAGTGCGAGCGGTTGAAGATGCCGATCGATCCACGGCTCGGCAACTCGCGATGCACGCGCCACAGGAAATCGTGGCCGAGCTCGACGGGCCCGGGCACCTTGAAGGACGTGACGCGCACGCCTTGCGGATTGACCCCGCTCATGACGTGCTTGATCGTCGAGTCCTTGCCGGCGGCATCCATGGCCTGGAAGATGACCAGCAGCGACCATGACCGGTTGGCGTAGAGCAGCTCCTGAAGCGACGAGAGCCTCTCGGTGCGCTGCGCGAGCCATTTCTTGGCTTTGTGCTTCTCGGGCATGCCGGACGGCAGGTCGTCAGGCGCATGCGCGTCGAAGTCGAAGCCCTTGCCCGAGGTCACGCGATAACGGTCGAGAGTCTCACGGACCCGCTTCATCGCCTTGCCCGGAGCTTCGCTCATCGTGGGTCGCGCCGATTGCGGCAGCCAAGCCGGTGGGCACCGACACGACAAAGGCCGCCCTGGGAAGGAGCGGCCTCGTCGATCTGGGTCGAACCGGTTTTCAGAGCTTGCGAAGCTCCACGATCCGGGCATTGACCCGGGGCAGTTCGCGGCGGGCCAAAGCCTGCAACGCCGGATCGTCGCCGTTGACGGCGTAGTCGCGGTACAGCACGGAAAGCTGACGCAGCGAGTCGAGCTGTGTCGAGCGATAGAGCGCATCGAACTCGCGTCCGCGCAGATCCCTCAGGCGGCTCATATCCTCCGCATCCGACGGCAGCAGCTTGCCGCCCAAGGTCGGCGCGTCACGGTCGACGTTCGGCGTGACGGTCAGCGGACGATCGATCGCGACCGAACGGCCGGTCGCGAGATCGCCGACGCCGTTGGTGACGTCGCCGACCACGCCGAGCGGCACGGCCGCGAGATCGGCGACAGGGGCGAGCGGCGCGGCGGCCGCATCCGGCAGCGGGCGGCCGAGCGCGACGTCCTCGCCGCGGACGGTGTTGGTCTGCGTCCACGCGACGAGCGAGTTGCCGGCGATCGTCTGCTCCATCGCCTCGCGATGGGCGAACGACCGAACCGCCGGGCTCTTGGATTTGTCGAGCGCGAGACGGCTCGATCCGTCGAGAAAATCCACGTTCGGGCGCACGTTGGCGACGAAGGCATCGGTCGCCGACGATCCGGCGGCGGCCGGTCCGGCCAGCGCGAGGAGCGAAGCCGAGGCGATGATGCCGGCGAGAACAGCGGAGCGTGTCATAGAGAGGGCCCTCCGGGTAGGTACTAGCTCGCAAACAACCACGCGCCGAGCGAGGTTCCCGTCGCGCTTTCACCTGGCCGTTACTGCTGATCGGCAGCGTCCTCCGGCGCCTTGGCGGACGCCGCCGGGGGCGGCCGCGACCGCCGTCCGTGCGGCCCCTCCGGCATCGTGCCGAACTGCGCCATCAGAGCCAACGCGCGCGCCTGCGTGATCTGCGTCGAGCAGAATCCGTGCACGGTCTCCTGCGCGTAATCCCGGCAGGTCATCTCGCGCTCGGAGGAGAAGGCGGCCTGGTCCTTGGCGATCGCCTTAACCGCCGCGCGGTCCTTGCCGGCCTTGCGCAGCAGCGCGTGGAAGTTGGCCCGCATCGTCGTCTCGAGCCGCACGCGCTCGCGCTCCAGATCCTTGGCACGCTTGGGCGTGATGTCCGCCGCACGCGGCCCCCACAGCCCGGAGGGGCTCACCTTGCAATCGGCGGTGGTGAACTCGCAGGTCGGCTCCGTGCGGGTCAGCAGGACGGCGCCGTCGAGCACGTCGATCGTGAAGGCGCAGGCCGGCACCGGCACGCCGTAGCGGATCGCGCCGGCGGGACGCCCGGCCGGCGTCGCCGGCAGCGGCGAGGTCAGCGGCACGTCCACGGTGCAGGCCGTGCCCGGCTTGGAGATCTTGTCGCCGTCGAGCGTCAGCTTCGACAGCGCGAGGCCCTCGCCGCTCTTGTCGAGCACCATCTCGCCCTTGATCCCGTCGCGGCTCAGCGTATGGCCGGTCACCGTGTCCTCGGCCGGCGCCTTGATCACCACCGGCTTCGGCGGCGCGTAGGAGGACGGCGCGGCGCTGCCGCCGCCACCCCCTCCCCCGCCGCTCTTGTGCTCCCCTGCGGCGGGCGCGCCGCCGCCGAGCGCGCCCGGAAGCTGCATCTGGGCTCGAGCCGGGTTCGAGCCGAGCGCAGCGAGGACGAGGCTCGCGGCGACACCCGGCAACGGCGCCCGACAGGCCGTCAAGAGGTCGCGAAAACCCCGTTGCAGGAGCGATTCCCCCTCTTGTATACGGGCCTCCTTGCGCTCACCTGAGCCAATGCCAATCTCAGCCACATCGGGGACCGGGCGCACCTAACGTCCGCCCATTTGCTGGACCGCTTCGGGGTCCGGCGGTTCTGCGACACGAAAGGACGTAAGACACATGGCTAAAGTCATCGGTATCGATCTCGGGACGACCAATTCCTGCGTGGCCGTCATGGAAGGCTCGACGCCCAAGGTCATCGAGAATTCGGAAGGCGCGCGCACCACGCCGTCGATCGTCGCCTTCACGGACGACGGCGAAAGGCTTGTGGGCCAGCCCGCCAAGCGTCAAGGCGTGACCAACCCGGAGCGCACCTTTTTCGCGATCAAGCGACTGATCGGCCGCACCTTCGAAGACCCGATGACCAAGAAGGACATCGGGCTTGTTCCCTACAAGATCAGCAAGGCCAAGAACGGCGACGCCTGGGTCGAGGCCGACGGCAAGCCGTACTCGCCCTCCCAGGTCTCGGCCTTCACGCTGCAGAAGATGAAGGAGACCGCCGAGGCCCATCTCGGCACGCAGGTCACCCAGGCGGTCATCACGGTCCCGGCCTACTTCAACGACGCCCAGCGCCAGGCCACGAAGGACGCCGGCAAGATCGCTGGCCTCGAAGTGCTTCGCATCATCAACGAGCCGACGGCGGCTGCGCTCGCCTACGGCCTCGACAAGAAGGGCTCCGGCACGATCGCGGTCTACGACCTCGGCGGCGGCACGTTCGACGTGTCGGTCCTCGAGATCGGCGACGGCGTGTTCGAGGTGAAGTCGACCAACGGCGACACCTTCCTCGGCGGCGAGGACTTCGACAATCGTCTCGTCGAGTACTTCGCCGACGAGTTCAAGAAAGAGCAGGGGATCGACCTCAAGAAGGACAAGCTGGCCCTCCAGCGCCTGCGCGAGGCGGCCGAGAAGGCCAAGATCGAGCTCAGCTCCGCAAGCCAGACCGACATCAACCTGCCCTATATCACGGCGGACGCGAGCGGCCCGAAGCATCTCACGCTGAAGCTCACCCGCGCCAAGTTCGAGTCGCTGGTCGACGACCTGATCCAGCGCACCGTCGAGCCCTGCAAGAAGGCGCTGAAGGACGCCGGCCTCACCGCCGGCGAGATCAACGAGGTGGTCCTTGTCGGCGGCATGACCCGCATGCCGAAGGTCCAGGAGGTCGTGAAGTCCTTCTTCGGCAAGGAGCCCCACAAGGGCGTCAACCCGGACGAGGTCGTCGCCATCGGCGCCGCGGTCCAGGCCGGCGTGCTCCAGGGCGACGTTAAGGACGTGCTGCTGCTCGACGTGACCCCGCTGTCGCTCGGCATCGAGACGCTCGGCGGCGTGTTCACGCGCCTGATCGACCGCAACACCACGATCCCGACCAAGAAGAGCCAGGTGTTCTCGACCGCCGAGGACAACCAGACGGCCGTCACCATCCGCGTCTTCCAGGGCGAGCGCGAGATGGCGGCGGACAACAAGATCCTGGGCCAGTTCGACCTCGTCGGGATCCCGTCGGCGCCGCGCGGCGTGCCGCAGGTCGAGGTGACCTTCGACATCGACGCCAACGGCATCGTCAACGTCACGGCCAAGGACAAGGCGACCAACAAGGAACAGCAGATCCGCATCCAGGCGTCGGGCGGGCTCAGCGATGCCGACATCGACAAGATGGTGAAGGACGCCGAGGCCAACGCCGCCGAGGACAAGCAGCGCCGCGAGACGGTCGACGCCAAGAACCAGGCCGAGGCGATGATCCACTCGGCCGAGAAGAGCCTCGTCGACTACGGAGACAAGGTCTCGGCGGCCGACAAGAGTGCGATCGAGGGTGCCGTCGCGGCCCTCAAGACCGCGCTCGAGGGCGAGGATGTCGAGGCGATCAAGGCCAAGACGAACGAACTGGTGCAGGCCTCGATGAAGCTCGGCGAGGCCATGTACAAGGCTGGCGAGACGGGCGCGGGTCCCGGCGAAGCCGGCCCGGCGCACGACCCCTCGAAGGACGACGTGATCGACGCCGACTTCAAGGAAGTCGGGCCGGAAGACCAGAAGAAGGCTTCGTAGAAGCCGCGCGACAAGGGCCGCCGAGATGATCGGCGGCCCTTCGATATCTCTTTCGCGTATCGAGGCAATTGTGACAAAAGGCGGGCAGACGCCTTTTTGTTGTTGAGCGCCGGCCGCCGCCTCGAGGAGAGCGAGAGCCGCGCAGGACCGGACCGATGGCCACCAAGACCTGCTATTACGAAGTTCTCGGCGTCACGCGCACCTCGAGCGACGGCGAGCTGAAGTCGGCGTTCCGCAAGGCGGCGATGGTTTGCCATCCCGACCGCAACCCTGGCGACGCGGCGGCGGAGGCCAAGTTCAAGGAGCTGAACGAGGCCTACCAGGTGCTCTCCGACGGGCAGAAGCGCGCCGCCTACGACCGCTTCGGCCACGCCGCCTTCGAGAACGGCGGCGGGGGTGGCGGCTTCGGCGGCACCGAGGGCTTCGGCTCCTCCATGGCCGACATCTTCGACGATCTTTTCGGCGAGATGACGGGTCGGCGCGGCGGGGGTCGCGGCCAGGGCGGCGCCAACCGCGGCTCCGACCTGCGCTACAACATGGAAATCTCGCTCGAGGACGCCTTCAACGGCAAGGCGGCCAGCCTCAAGCTGCCGACCTCCGTGTCGTGCGAGATCTGCTCCGGCTCCGGCGCCAAGCCCGGTGCCAAGCCCAAGCAATGCGCGACCTGCCACGGCCACGGCCGCGTGCGCGCCCAGCAGGGCTTTTTCGCCATCGAGCGCACCTGTCCGACCTGCGGTGGCCGCGGCGAGATGATCGACAACCCGTGCCAGGCCTGCTCGGGCACAGGCCGCGTCACGCGCGAGCGCCAGCTCTCGGTCAACATCCCGGCCGGCGTCGAGGACGGCACCCGCATCCGCCTCGCCGGCGAGGGCGAGGCCGGCACGCGCGGCGGCCCGGCCGGCGACCTCTACATCTTCGTCTCGACCAAGCCGCACCCGTTCTTCCAGCGCGACGGCGCCGACCTGTTCTGCCGCGTGCCGATCTCGATGGTGCAGGCCTCGCTCGGCGGCGAGATCTCGGTGCGCACCGTCGATGGCGGCGAGGCCAAGGTGAAGATCCCCGAGGGCACGCAGTCGGGCAAGCAGTTCAAGGTGCGCGCGCGCGGCATGCCCGTGCTGCGCTCGCGCGACGTCGGCGACCTCTACATCCAGGCCAACGTCGAGACGCCGCAGAACCTGACCCGGCGCCAGCGCGACCTCCTCGCGGAATTCGAGGCCGAAAGCTCGCACAAGACCCAGCCGGAGGCCTCGGGCTTCCTCGGCAAGATGAAGGACTTCTTCGAGAACCTCAGCGGGGCCTGACGGGTCCCCCTCCGCGTGCTAGCCTGTCGGCGTTTCAACGACGTCGGGCGGTGCGCATGCCGGCTTTTCGTTTTGCAGCCTTTTTTCTCGCTGGGGTTTTTATCTCGGGCGTGTCGGCTGGTCGAGCCGAGGACAAGCCCCCTGCCCCCGCCGATCTGCCCAAGTTGGTGCTGAAGCGAAAAGGCTTCGACCGCTCTCTGCTCGCGCCGGTCGACGGCATGACGTTCGAGCAGGACGGCCAGGCCTCCTATCTCCTGTTCCTCGATCCCGACGCCGACAAGAAGGCCGTGCTTGCCAAGCTGCACCTCACCCCGGAGCAGTTCGACAAGGCGACCGCCGTTTTCGGCGAGCGGATGAAGCAGGACCGCACCGACACCATGGTCGAGCTCTTCGGCGCCTATTTCAACGAGGCGGCGGAGGGCTTCTACGCGCCGCTCGGCCGCGACGCGGCGATCTCCGTTCTCGACGACGTGCCGCTCAAGGAAAAGGAGCCGATGCCGGAAGCCAAGTTCCGCGAGATTCAGAGCTACTACGGGCGCAAGGCGGAGGTGGCCGGCACCGCGCTCGACAAGCAGGACGAGGTGCTCAAGCCCTACGGGATCACCTTCAACGACTTCAACATCATCGGGGCCTGGTTCGGCCGCCGCCTGGCCCTGCAGACTTCGGGCCCGGACGACGCGTTCGACCGCGGCCCGCCGAACGAGGCGGTCGACAATCCCAAAACGCACCCCGAGTACGGCGGCCTGTGGCGCATCGAGTGGGACCTGCTGAAGCGCGGCGAGACCGGCATGGTCGTGGACCACCAGAGCCGCGACGTGTGCATCAAGAGCGGGATGGACGCCGCCACGCTGCCGCTGATGCCCAGCATCAAGGACGTCAAATGCGTCCTCGTCGGCGACATCGCCTTCTACGACAGCGGCGTCGGCGTCCACGCGCAATGCGATCACGGCGCCTACGGCTCCTCCTGGGAGCTCGACTTCTCCGAGCCGATCGTGGCCGGCAAATCCTACAAGGGCCAGATCAGCTTCACGCTTGACAACGAGAAGGTGAAGGATCTGCCGGACCCCACCAGCTTCGTGCGCGCCGAGCGGTTGGGATCGTGCCCGTGAGGCGCCTCGCGGCGAGCGCGGCGGCGCTCCTCGTCCTGCTCGTCCCCGCCTCGGCGCGCCATCGGCATCACGGCGGCGGCGCCAACGTCGGCCTGCCCGAGCACGGCCTGATGCCGGAAGGCCCGGCGCTGCCGCCGGGTCTCTACGCGGTGAAGATCCTGGCGCCGACGCTCGGTCCGCGGCTCTCGATCGACGAGCAGATCTTGAAGGTCTGCTACTCCGCCGCGGAGTCCAACGCCCATGCCAACATCGTCATGCCGGTCGCCGAGCGCGCCACGTGCAAGCAGGAGTCGCTGCAGATCGGCGACGACCTCGCCTTCAACGATTTCTGCGCGGACGGCTATCACCGCCTGCGCATCTTCCGCATCGCCGACGCCTCCTACCAGGGCACCTATCGCCTGGTCGGCAAATCCAAGGGCGGCCTGGATCACCCCGGCCTGATGCTCGAGCCCGCCGTGCAGCTGCGCCGCGAGGGCGACTGCCCGTAACGTGAGCGTCTGTTGCGCCAGCGCGACGAGTTCAGCTGGCGTTTGTGGCCGTGGAACGCGTCGCGACCTTGCCGTCGCGCACGATGGCGACGAAGGGCAAGCCGGCCGAGGCGTTGCCGAGGGCCTTACCCATCGCGATCGCGTTGGGTCCGCCGTAGAGCATTGTGTAGTCGATGCCGTGATCGGCGACGGAGCGGCGGACGTCGTCCCCGTTGCTCATGGCGATGGCGACGAAGGCGGTGTTCTTATCGCCGATGTCGGCGCGCAGCGCCTTGAGGTCGACCGCCTCGATCTTGCACGGCGCGCACCGGGTCGCCCAGAGGTTGACGATCAGGGTCTTGTCCTTGAACTCGTCTAGACCGGTCATCTCGCCCTTCATGTTCTTGAAGGAGGCGCCGTAGACGGCGCCGCCGACGTCGTGCCCGATCTCGGCCGTCGCCGCGGGCTCATCGCCGGCGATGGCGAAAGCCGGCGACAGTAGGGTGGCGGCGAGAGCGAAACTTGGGATAGTCCGGGGTATGATCGTCCGAGAGTTGTCGTCCGTGTCGGAGAAACGCTACGCGTAGGGGCGCAGACGACGCAACTCGTATGTCCGCGAGATCGTCGACGGGATAAAGCGTTGGTCTCGGCCATCCTAATGCACTCGACGACGATATCGACAGAAAGCTGGTCGTGCCATAGCCGAAAGTATAATGTGCCGTTTGTGTTGCAAAAACTGTAGTTGCACGAAAGTCACAGACGTTCCGCCGTCGATTGTGTAAAGATCGCGTCTTCAATTGGGTCACGACAGTGAAAAAGCTCATTTCTCTTTTCGTGCTGAGCGCGTCGCTCACGGCGTGTTCCGTGCATCCGAGTCAGCAGGACTTTTCCCATAAGCCCACATTGGAGATCGTCGAACAACTGCTGTGCGAGGCACGTATCTCGATCATCAACGAGGCAAAGTATCAATTAAAACAGAGCGGCTTGCCCAATTCCCTAATGTTCGCCGACAGCCTCGGGTACACCGCCGAACAATATGAAAATTTCAAGACCGCCCAATTGTTCGGAGACGAAAAGCGCTTTTACAATGAGTATATCAATGTCGGCATCGCCTTCGATTTCACGTTGGAGGCGATGGAAGATAATCTGGCAAGCACCCAAGTCGATTTTCTCCGCCTAATCACCAACGGCACTGCTTCCCTGCAGGTCACTGCCAGCAACGACCTTTCGCGCGACAGCACGCGCAGCTTCCTCGTTACGAGAAGATTTGAAGCTCTCTTGACCGACCGAAAGCTCGCGCGTTTATGCCAAGACTACGTTGCAGCACCTAACCTTGAATACCCTATATCAGGATCGGTCGGGATCGCAGACGTAATTCATACGTTTATCGAACTGAACGAAGGCCCGGGACTTGGAGTGAAAAAAGATTCTCCCAATGTTTACACAGATAAAATAACCTTCATCACGACAGTCGTCGGCACGATCGTGCCTAAGGTTGTCCTGACACCGCCGACGCGCGCGTTCCATCTGACGGATGCTAGCCTGACGAACATGGAAACGCGCAAGGACAACAACATCCTCACGATAGGCTTGGCGTTCCCGCCGCAGACCGATGCCAAGATGCCGGCGATGGCGAGAGCGTCCGCGCGTGAGATCCCGAGGTCGATCGCGGTGACCCCGTTCGCGAGAGCCGGCAACTCGACCTCCGAAGACCGAGCGGTCGAAGCCATCCAACAACAACGCGAAAACCTGTTTTTCGATCGCTTTGCCGTGTCTCCCCTGCGCTGACCAAGCCCTATGCGTCACGCGGCTTTTCGTCGGCGCCGGTCCATCGTCGGGCCATGAGACGCGGGCTGTCGAAACGAGCGCGCGCTAAATGGTGTGCTAAGAGACGGCCATGCCCTCGCCCTCCCTCTACGACCACGGGTTCGTCCGCGTCGCCGCCTGCACGGTGGCCGGCCGCGTCGGCGACCCTGCCGCCAATGCCGACGCGATCCTCGCGGAGTGGCGGGCGTGCCACGACGAGGGCGCGGCACTCGCGGTCTTCCCCGAACTGGCGCTCTCCTCCTACGCCATCGACGACCTCTTCATGCAGGACGCTTTGCTCGACGCGGTGGCGGCGGCGGCGGACCGGCTCGTCGAGGCGTCGCGGGACCTGCGCCCGCTGCTCCTCGTCGGCGCGCCGGTGCATTGGCGCCACCGCCTCTACAATTGCGCGCTCGTGATCGGCAACGGCCGGCTGCTCGGCATCGTGCCCAAGGTGCACCTGCCCAACTACCGGGAGTTCTACGAGCACCGGCAGTTCGCCTCCGGCGCGACGGTGACCGGCGAGACCACGAGGCTCGGCGCGCACGAGGCGCCGTTCGGCAGCGATCTGCTCTTCGAGGCCGCCGACCTGCCCGGCTTCGTCGTCCACGCCGAGATCTGCGAGGACCTCTGGGTGCCGGCGCCGCCCTCCTCGACCGGCGCGCTGGCAGGCGCCACCGTGCTCGCCAACCTGTCGGCCTCCAACATCACCGTCGGCAAGGCCGAGACGCGCCACCTCCTGACGCGCTCGCAATCGGCGCGCTGCCTCGCCGCCTACGTCTACGCCGCCGCCGGCGCCGGCGAGTCGACCACAGACCTCGCCTGGGACGGACAGGTCACGATCGACGAGAACGGGGTGAACCTCGCCACGTCCGAGCGTTTTCCGCGTGGCGCGCAGCACGTCGTGGCCGACGTCGATCTCGACCTGCTGCGGCAGGAGCGGCTTCGCCAGGGCACGTTCGACGACAATGCCGGGGGCCTCGCGGCCGCCGCGGCGTTCCGGCGGGTGCCCTTCACCGTCGGGTCGCCGGCTGGCGCCCTGCCGCTGCGCCGCCGGGTCGAGCGATTCCCCTTCGTGCCGGCCGACCCGGGCCGACTGGAGCAGGATTGTTTCGAGGCCTACAGCATCCAGGTGTCGGGCCTCGAGCAGCGGCTCAACGCCATCGGCGTGGCGCGCGTGGTGATCGGCGTCTCCGGTGGTCTCGACTCGACGCAGGCGCTGATCGTCGCCGCCCGCGCCTTCGACCGCCTGCAGCTGCCGCGTACGGATATCCTTGCCTACACGCTGCCGGGCTTCGCCACCGGCGACGACACCAAGGCCAACGCCTACGCGCTGATGAACGCGCTGGGGGTCACCGCGGCCGAGATCGACATCCGCCCGGCGGCCCGGCAGATGCTCGGCGACATGGCGCACCCGTTCGCTGCGGGCGAAAAGGCCTACGATGTCACCTTCGAGAACGTGCAGGCCGGTTTGCGCACGGACTACCTGTTCCGCCTCGCCAACCAGAACGGCGCCATCGTGCTCGGCACCGGCGACCTCTCGGAGCTGGCGCTTGGTTGGTGCACCTACGGCGTCGGCGACCAGATGAGCCACTACAACGTCAACGGCGGTGTGCCGAAGACGCTGATCCAGCACCTGATCCGCTGGGTCGCCGACACCGGCCTGTTCTCGGCCGAGACGGGCGACGTGCTGCGACGAATCCTCGCCACCGAGATCTCGCCCGAGCTGGTGCCGGTCGAAGCCGGCGCACCGCCGCAGAGCACCGAGGCCAAGGTCGGGCCCTACGAACTGCAGGATTTCGCGCTCTTCTACGTGCTGCGCTACGGCTTCCGCCCGTCCAAGATCGCCTTCCTGGCCGAGCACGCCTGGGGCGATGTCGCGGCCGGCGCCTGGCCGCCCGGCTTCCCGGAAGAGCGCCGCCGCGCCTACGACCGTGCCGCCATCCGGCACTGGCTCGAGCTGTTCCTCAAGCGCTTCTTCGGCTTCAGCCAGTTCAAGCGCTCGGCCATGCCCAACGGCCCGAAGGTGGCGGCCGGCGGCTCGCTGTCGCCGCGCGGCGACTGGCGCGCGCCCTCCGACGGCACGGCGACGGCATGGCTGGCGGAGCTGGCCGGGGAGGAGTGACGCGCGCGCCTCGCGCTTGTTATCCCGGAGCGGCTCCGCCGAACCCGAAACCCATTGCTCCGTCCGGAACGACGAGGTTCGAAGCTATCGAACAGGATGGCCGAAACGACGGTCGATCATCGCTTCGTCCAGCCCGAAGCGCGACAGAAAGCGCTCGTCCACCACCAAACCATCGCGCGCGACCGCTTCGTTGAAGCGCCGCCGCCACGCGGTGAAGGGACCGTGCGCCTCCGAATGGTTCGCGGACGTGTTCACCACGTAGGCGCCGCAGACATCGAGCGGCCGGCATAGAGCGCCGAGCTCGCGGCTGAACTCGGCGAAACGGTAGTGCTCGTGCAGCACGGCGTAGGGATCGCGGTGCAGGGCTTCGCCGGCGCTCGGGTCGAGCCGCGCGACGACGCTGGAGCCGCACAGCCTGTCGAAGCCCCTGTCGAAGGCGGTGTGCGGGATCGGCAGTGCCCTCCCTTCACGAAGGTCGATCGCGTAGCCGCGCTCGATCACGGCGCCGGTCTGGCCGGGCAGCATCGTCGCCCGTGCCGTCACGACGAGGCTCGTGTCGACCCAGTCGTCGGCATCGACGAACATCAACAGGCCACCGCCGGCTGCCAGCACCGCCTCGTTGATCGCCTGCACCTTGCGGCCACGATCGAGATTGTCGGCGCGCACCGCCGCCACCGGCCAGTCCGCTTGCAGGAAATCGAACGAAACGGCGGGCTCGATGTCGGGATGGTCGTGCCCGGCGACGATCACGCGGACGTCGCGCTCGCCCTGCGCCGCCAGCGATTTCAGCGTGAGAGCCAGCAGCGCCTCGACGAGCGGCCAATCCGCCGCCGCCGCGCGCGCGATGAGCGGAATGCCGAACGTAAAGGGCTCGGCGCTCACGCCGGCGCCGCGGCGACCTCGGCCTCCGCCTTCAGCGCATCGACATGCGCGCCGTACAGCGCGCAGCAGCGCTCGTGCAGCCGCACCAGCTCGGCGTCGGCGCGCATGGCGGCGAGCGCCCGCTTCATCGCCAGCAGCTTGCGCGCGATGGTCCGATCTTCTTCCTCGTTGCGGTCGAACACCGGCCAGCAGCTCTCGCGGTCCCAGTCGACGGGAATGCCGCCGCCGCGGCGGTGCTTGGCGAGATAGTCGTCGCGCGAGCGGGTGTTGTAATGGTTCACCTGCGCCAGCTTCCAGCTCACCGTGCCCGGCTCGGACTGCAGGAATTCGTCACGCGACTCGTCGTAGAAGTGCGCCGGCAGAAGCCGCCCGGCGCCGTCGACGTAACGCAGGTCGGCGAGGGCGTGCGCGTGGGGAAAGCGCGGCTGATGCGAAAGCAGCTTGCAGCCGTAGGCGTTGAGGTGGGTGAAGAGTGTCTTGTAGGGCCGGTTGACGCCGTGTTCGAGCGGCGCGGCCCGGGTGAAGCGCCCGGTGACGAGGTCGGGCGACCAGCGCCGATGCCCGGAGCTGCCGAAGAGCCGCCAGTTGACGCAGATCGCGGTGGCGCCGGGCACGGCGTCGATGAGATCGCCCACCCGGCCGGAGCCGACGTGGACGTTGAGGTACTCGTCGGCGTCGAGAACCATCGCCCAGTCCGCGGCATCGGTCAGCGGGTGGGACGCGGCCAGCGTATAGGCGACGAGCTGGGCCTCGCGCTGCGAGGCGGGCTCGCTCCGCAGGTGCACGAGCAAGCCGAGCTGCTCGAGACGGTCGAGCAGCGCGGGTGACCCGTCGACGCAATCGTTGGTGCAGACGAGGACGTCGGTGAAGCCGATGGCGCGATGGTAGGCCAGCCACTCGGGGATGAAGGGCCCCTCGTTGCGCATCGTCGCGACGAGGAGGATGCGGCGCTCGGGCATGGCCGCTTATGTCACCCCGGGCCGACCGGACCAATCCCCGTCGTTCCGGGGCGGCGAAGCCTGACCGGAACCGGTGTGCGCTATTCCGCCGCGGCGCGGTGGGGCACGAGGGGCACCGGTTCGCGCCGCTCGCGTATCGCGCGGCCACGGGAATGGTCGCGCGCGATGAAGGTGTAGATCGCCGGCGTCACGAAGAGCGTGAACATCGTGCCGATCGACATGCCGAAGGCGATCACGATGCCGATGGCGAAGCGCGAGCGGGCGCCGGCGCCTTCCGCGATCATCAGCGGCAGCATGGCGACGACCATGGCGGCGGTGGTCATCAGGATCGGCCGCAGGCGCACACCGGCCGCCTCCTCGATCGCGGCGCGGCGGCTCATGCCCTCCTCCTGGAGGCGGTTGGCGAACTCGACCAGCAGGATGCCGTGCTTCGAGATCAAACCGATCAACGTGACGAGGCCGATCTCGGAATAGATGTTCATCGAACCCATGCCGACGATACCGAGCAGGTTCAACGGCAGCAGCGCGCCGAACATCGAGGTCGGCAGCGCGATGAGGATGATGAAGGGATCACGAAAGCTCTCGAACTGCGCGGCGAGCACGAGGTAGATCACGATCAGCGCGAAGACGAAGGTGAGCAGCAGCGTGTTGCCCTCCTGCACGAACTGGCGGCTCTCGCCCTGGAAGTCGATCGAGAAGCCTTGCGGCAGCACCGTCTTGGCCTCGGTCTTGAGGAAGTCGATCGCCTCGCCCAGCGTGCGGCCAGGAAACGGCACGCCCTGCAGCGTCGCGGAATTCAATTGCTGGAATGTCGGCAGCGAGTTCGGCTGCACCGTCTGCGAGACGGTGGCGACGGTGGAGAGCGGCACCAGCGCCCCCTCGGCCGTGCGCAGCTGGTAGCGTGTCAACCAATCCGGCGACAGGCGGAATTCGCGCGGCACCTGCGGGATCACCTCGTAGGAGCGACCGTAGAGGTTGAAGCGGTTGACGTAGTTGCCGCCGAGCAGCGTCGCCAGCGTCGAGCCGATGTCCTGCATGGAGATGCCGAGCCGGTTGGCCTTGGCCGCGTCGATCTTGAACTCGTATTGCGGCGTGTCGAACTTCAGGTCCGAATCGGTGAAGATGAACATGCCGCTCTTTCTGGCGGCATCCTCGATCTTGGCCATGACGTCGGCGATGTCCTTGTAATTGCCGATCGAGCGCACCACGAACTGCAGCGGCGGCCCACCGGTCGAGCCGGGCAGCGCCGGCGGCGAGAAGCCCACGACCTTGGCGCCGGTGATCTCGCCGAACTTCGGCGACAGCGCGGTCAGCACCTCCTTCTGCGAGCGGTGGCGCTCGTCCCAGTTCTTGAGGATGATGCCGCCGAAGCCCGAGGTCACGCCCTGGTAGCCGTTGATCGCGAAGAGGTGGTCCGTCTCCGGCAGGCCCTTGGAATAGTCCCAGAGCTTCGCCGTGGACTTCTCGATATAGTCGAGGTTGCCGTATTGCGGCGCCTTGACCAGCGCGAAGATGACGCCCTGGTCCTCTTCCGGCGCCAGTTCCTTCGGCGTGGTCACGAAGAGGATCGCGGTCAGCACCAGCACGCCGCACAGCACCAGCACGGTCAGCGCGCGGAAGTTCAGCGATCGCACCAGCACGCGCGTGTAGACGCGGCGGAAGAACTCGAAGACGCGATCGAGCAGACGGGCGAAGGAGAAGGTGCCCTCCGGCGGCGGCGGCTTCAGCAGCTTGGAGCACATCATCGGCGAGAGCGTCAGCGCGACGACGCCCGAGACCACCACGGCGCCGGCGAGCGTGAAGGCGAACTCGCGGAACAGAGCGCCGGTGAGGCCGGTGACGAAGCCGATCGGCGCGTAGACGGCGGCGAGCGTGATCGTCATCGAGATCACCGGCCCGGTGATCTCGCGCGCGCCGCGGATCGAGGCGTCGTAGGGCGTCAAACCCTCCTCGATGTGGCGGTAGATGTTCTCGACGACCACGATGGCGTCGTCGACGACGAGGCCGATGGCGAGAACCAGGGCGAGCAGCGTCAGCAGGTTGATGGAATAGCCCAACGCCAGCAGCATGATCATGACGCCGATCAGCGACAGCGGGATGGTCACGATCGGGATCAGCGTCGCGCGCAGGCTGCCGAGGAACAGGAAGATGACCACGATCACGATGATCGCCGCCTCGGCGAGCGTCTTCTCGACCTCGGCGATGGAAGCCCGGATGAACTTGGTGGCGTCGTAGCCGATCGCCGCGTTGAGGCCGGCGGGCAGATCGGCCTGCACCTGCGGCAGCTCGTGGCGCACCGCCGTGATCACCTCCAGCGGGTTCGCCGTCGGCGTCGCGTTGATGCCGATGAACACCGCCTTCTGCCCGTCGAACACGGAGGAGGAATCGACCGATTCCGGCCCGAGTTCGGTGGTGGCGACGTCGCCGATGCGGATCAGCGCGTCGCCACGGTTGGCGATGACGAGCTGCGAGAAGGCCTTGGCCGAGTCGAGCGAGGTCAGCGCGTTGATCGAGGTCTGGGTGAAGTCGCCCTTGATCTGGCCGGCGGCGGAGGTGAAGTTGTTGGCCGCCAGCGCGAACTTCACGTCGTTGGCGGTGATGCCGCGCGCCGCCATCTTGGTCGGGTCGAGCCACACGCGCATGGCGAAGGTCTGGCCGCCGAGGATGTCGGCCGAGGCGACGCCGTCGATCGTCTGAAGCCGCGGCTGGATCACGCGGGTCAGGTAGTCGGTGATCTGCGGCAGGCTCAGCACGGTCGAGTTGAACGACAGGTACATCAAAGCGGTGGAATCGCCCGTCTTCTTGACGACGATCGGGTCCTGCGACTCGCGCGGCAGCTGGTACTTGACCTGGTTGATCTTGGAGAGGACGTCGGCCACCGCGCGGTCGGCGTTGGCGTTGAGCCGCAGGTTGAGCGTGATCGTCGAGACGTTCTGCTGCGAGTTCGACACCAGCGTGTCGACGCCCTCGGCCGAAGCCACGGCCTGCGCCAGCGGTGTGGTGATGAAGCCTTTGATCAGGTCGGCGTTGGCGCCGGGATAGGTCGTGGTGACCGTGATCGAGGTCGATTCGAGCTGGGGGTACTGCCGGATCTGCAGCTTGGAGAAGGCCTGGAGCCCGACGAACAGGATCAGCAGGCTGACCACGCTGGCCAGCACCGGGCGGCGGATGAAGAGATCGGTGAAGGAGCCGCGCACCGGCCTATTCCTTCGGCATCACGGTGGGGGCGATCAGCCGGGCGTCGGGGTCGACCACCACGTCCGCCCCGTTCTGAAGCTTGATCTGGCCCTCGGCAATGACCGTCTCGCCCGGCTTGATCCCGTCGAGGATCGCGACCTCGTCGCCCTTGACCTCGCCGGTGCGCACGAAGCGCCGCGTCGCCACCATGATCGGCTTGCCCGAGGCGTCCTTGGGCGCGGTCTGCGCCTTGTCCTTGGGCGGCTCGGCGGCCTGTGCGCTGCCGGGCTTGGCCGCCGACGGCTTGGGCGTCAGCACGTAGACGCTGTCGCCGTAGAGCGAGAAGCTCACGGCGGTGCGCGGCAGCACCACCACGTCGCCGGGCGCGCCGGCGACCACCTCGACGTTGGAGAACATCCCCGGCAGCAGCCGCTTGTCGGGGTTGGCGAAGAGGGCGCGCACCATGACGCTGCGGCTCTCGGAGGCGATGCGCGCATCGACGAGGTCGATCTTGCCCTTGAACACCGTGCCCGGATAGGCGTCGACCTTCACGTCGACCTCCTCGCCGTACTTGAGCTTCTCCAGCGACTGCTCCGGCACGGGGAAGTCGACGAAGATCGGGTCGAGCTGCTGCAGCGTGATGAGGCTGGTGCCGGGGCCGACGTATTGTCCCACGTCGAGCTTGCGGATGCCGAGCCGGCCGGCGAAGGGCGCCAGCAGCGTCTTCTGCGCGATGATCGCCTTGACCCGCTCGACCGAGGCCTGGGCCTGGTCGCGCGCGGCCTCGGCGGTGTCGAGGTTGGCACGGGCGGTGTTGCCACCGGTGATGAGCTGCTGCTGGCGGGCGAGCGCGATCTCGGCGTTCTTCAGGATGGCCGAGAAGCTCTTGAGGTCGGCGTGCTCGGGGCCGGTGTCGAGATCGTAGAGCGGCGCGCCCTTGGCGACGTCCTGGCCCGAGCCGATGTGGATCGCCGCGACGACGCCGCCGAGTTGCGACGACACGTCGATGCCCTGGTAGGCGCGGACGCTGCCCACGGCGTAGAGGCCGGGCACCCAGTGGTCCTGCTTGGCGGTCGTGGCGGCGACGCTGGCCGGCGGCGGCGCCATCGAGGCGATGATGCCCTTGATGATCCCGGGCTTCATGTCGAAGTGGAAGTAGTACAGCCCGGCCGACAGTCCGCCGAGGACGACGAAGGCCACGACGAAGATAAGGGTCTTGACCGCGCGCTTCATGGATGGCCCCCGCCCCTAGGCACGGCTATAACCGTACCGACGGGTCTTCTTAGCACGGGAAGCGCGGCAGCAAAAAGGCGGGTCAGCGTCGACTTGCGCGAGGCGCGCAGGGGCGAAGAGCGCCGGGCCCCATGACGCGGCTCGTCAGCCCCGTCGAGCCGGCTTCTTCTCGATCGTGCCGAACACGTAGTCCCAGTAGGGCGCGCTGACGCCGAAACCTTTGTCGTGGTCGCGGAAGTGATGCATCAGGTGCAGGCGGCGCAGGGTCATGCCGAGCTTCGACGTCGGGACCGCGTGGTGCGTGTAATAGTGCACCATGTCGTAGGCGAGATAGCCGGAGATGAAGCCGACGAGCGCGGGCAGGCGCAGGCTCGCGCCGAAGAGCAGCGTCGCCACGAAGAAGGCGATGATCATGATCGGGCCCGAGAGCAGGATCGGCATCACCAGGCGCAGCGGATCGTTGGGATGGTCGTGGTGCACGCCGTGGATGAGGAAGTGCATCCGCTTGCCGAACTCGCCGGGGAACTCCCAGTGGAACAGGTAGCGGTGGCCGAAATACTCGATCAGCGTCCAGATGAGATAGCCGACGACGATCATCGCCAGGGCGGTGAGCGCCGCGATGGTCTGGAACGAGAGGACGGCGAGCCCGACGATGATCGGCACGTAGACGAACAGCGGCATCGTCCAGTGCACGCGCGAGAGCCTGTCCAGCAGCGCGTTGTCGAACAGCCGCGGCGAGGCCGAGAGGCGGTCCGCCTCGCGCGCATACCCGTGATCCGTCGCCGTCATCCGCTCTGCCCGCCTTGTCGATGAGATGGCCGGATGTAGCCCTGCCGCTTCGCGCGGGGCAAGTCACATCGCGCAACACTCCGTTGCAGTGCGAAGGCAACATTGTGTCCGTCTCGAACGACTCCAGGCACATAGGCAACAAAAGAGAAGGTCGGACATTCCTCGGTGGTTCACGGGCCTGCGCCGCAACGCCGGTCCCGTCCAGCCTGGAGCCATGGATGACGCGACGCTTCGTGCCCCTTCTCGCCGCTGGCATGGTCGTCGCCTGGTGCGGTGCCGCCGCGGCCCAGCAGCCGCCGGAGGCCGCGCCCGAGCCCAAGATGCCGCCGATGCCCAGCATGGAGGGCCAGCAGGGCGACGTGAGCAAGCCGGTGACGCAGATCCCGTCTCGCAAAAAGCCCGCGGTCGAGAAGAGCCCCGCGAAGGAGACGCGACCCGCCGCCGTCGAGAAGAAGGGCGCCGAAAAGAAGACGCGGGCCGCCGCATCCCACAAGAAGCGCTGAATCGATCGCGCGACGTCTCGATCGACCGAACGAAAAAGAGCGTCCCCTGAAGCGGACGCCCTTCGATGCCGGGCCGGTCGGCTCGGGCCTACTTGCCCGTCGGCAGCGCGGCGCCGCCGGCCGGGTTGGCCTTGTTGGCCTCGAGCTTCTTGCGCTCGTCCTCGGCGCGCTTCTGCAGTTCGGCCTGGAGCTTCTGCTGCTGATCCTGCAGCACCTTGGGGTCGATCGCCGGCCCGTCGAAGGCCGCGCCGAACCCGTCGAGCGGCACCTGGAAGATCACCTCGGCGCTGTCGCGGTTGCGGACGTTCACGTCGACGCTCTTCGCCTTCTTGATGGAATCGAGCAGGGATCCCTTGATCTTGGCCTCGGCGAAGCAGCCGTTCGGGAAACAGATCTCGTAGGTGCCGTCGATCGGCGGCTGGCCCTCGACCGTGAAGCGGAAGCCCGGGCGCAGCATCAGGCCGATCGGCATCAGCATGCGCACGATGCGCTGGTCGTCGCCCGTGATGTCGTACACCGCGAGCGCCAGCACCGGCGGCTTGCCGGGCTCGGCCGAGAAGTCGCGCGTCGTGTAGCAAACCTGCTTGTTGGCGGAGGGGTCCTTGCCGCAGACCTTGGTCCAGTTCTGCTGCGTCGCGGTCAGCGCGAGCCGGTTGTTCTGCGCGCCCGGCGGGGGGGCAGCCGGGGCGTTCGGCTCCACGGCCGGCGCATCCGCGGCGGGTGCGGCCGGGGCGGGCGCCGGCTTCTTCTTGGCGGCGAGCGCCGGCGTGGCG
>CAZZWW010000012.1:0-19532 GCA_964657815.1 Vulcanimicrobiota bacterium
CGTCTCGGTGGGAAAGGCGACGAGGCCGCCGGCCCGCAGGCGCGCCGCCGCCTCTTCGAGGGACATCGTCATCGCGCCTGCGTGCCCGGCGCGGGCGGCGGGATCAAGAGGCGGCGGCCGCCGAAAGCTTGGCGAAGAGCGCGTCGGTGCGACATTGGACGATGTCGCCCGAGACCAGGGTGCCGTGGTTCACCAGCATGGTCGCCTTGTCGAGCACCTCGCGGATGGTGGCGCCGGCCTTCTCGCAGATCGGCGCGAGCGCCTCGGCGTCCTCGCCACCCGCCTTGAACTGCCTCCGCACGGCGGCGACGGCTCCGGTGGAGCGGCGGTCGAGTTCCTCCACGAGGGTCTCGAACTCGCGGCGGAAGCGCGGCTCCAGCCTGTCGTAGGTCTCGAGGGCGCTGAGGCGGCCCGGCAGCACGGAGCGGTGGAAATAGTCGCGGTAGGAGACCGGCCGCCAGCGCTGGATGTCGTCGAAGAGCTCGGGCATCGTCGGCAGCTGTTCGACCAGCATGACGATCTCGTTGAAGAGATTCAGGTAGTCGTTCGCCAGGCCCGAGGCCGGGTTGACCAGCGCCTCCGCACGCCTGTTACGGCTGCGAGCCTGCGGCAGGGCCTGCAGGGCAGTGCGCTCCTCGTCGGACAGGATGCTCATGCAAAAAGGGCTCGGCTCGAAGTTCGATGCCTTTGTACCGCCGGAGCCGTGAAGAAAACGTTGGGGAAGCGGGTAAGACACACGGATTGCGCAGGCGTGTCGCGAAGCCTACCTCGGCGTTCACGGAGAGCGACATGTGCGGACGCTTCGCCATCACCCTGCCGCCGCAGGCCATGCGCGCGCTGTTCGCCTATGTCGAGCAGCCGAACTTCCCGGCACGCTACAACATCGCGCCGACGCAGCCGATCCCGATCGTGCGCGCGGCGCGCGAGGAGAGTGGGATCGTCCGGCACTTCGCGCTGGCGCGCTGGGCCTTCCTGCCCGGGTTCGTCAAGGATCCCAAGACGTTCCCGCTGATCTTCAATGCCAGGTCGGAGGGGCTGGCCGAGAAGGCCAGCTTCCGCAACGCGCTGCGCCGGCGGCGCTGCCTGGTGCCGGCCGACGCGTTCTACGAGTGGCACCGCACCGGCACGGGCAAGACGGCGCGCTCGCAGGCCTATCTGTGCCGCCGCACCGACCGCGAGACCATGGGCCTCGCCGGCTTGTGGGAGACCTGGATGGGGCCCAACGGCGAGGAGGTCGACACCGCCTGCATCGTCACCACGGAGGCCAACGCCGTCTCCGGCGCCATCCATCCGAGGCTGCCGGTGGTGGTGGAGCGGGCGGACTGGGCGGCGTGGCTGCAGCCCGACGACGAGGCGGCGGAGGCGGCGGCGGCGCTGCTGCGGACGCCCGGCGACGCGGTGCTGGCGTTCGTGCCGGTGTCGGACGCCGTCGGCAAGGTCGACAACGACGGGCCGGAGCTGATGGCGCCGGTCGGCTCTTCGCTGCTGCCGCCCCGGCCGCGCCGGGCGAGGTGCAGCCGAGCCTGTTCTGACACGAGAGTGGATCAGTCGCCGACGATCGGTGTGTCCGCCATCGAGGCGGCATCGGCCTGTTCGGCGAGCACGTCGTCTCGCAGGGCGGAAAAGAGGGTTCTCGCTTCCGCGGGAAAATCGTGGTGCTCGACCTCCCAGTCGATCGCCTCGCCGATCTGGTCGAGCGGGCGCCTCGCCCCATCGCCGGAAGCAAAGCGACGCTCGAGAGCGCGGAGTTGCAGGCCGCCGAGCGCGACATAGCCAGTCGCCAGCCCCTTCGCATCGGGTTCTCCCATCGCGGAATGCGCGCGATAGAGCGCCTCGATGACGCCGTCGATGCTCGCGTCGGCCTCGATCTCTTCCTGCATCTTCGGAGAAGGTTTGCCTTCGGACAGAAGAAGCGCCGCGACGTAGAGGGAGTCCGGGTCCTCCCCGTCCTCCGGATACGAGTTGAGGCCGGCGACCGTCGGATTGCCGTGACGGACGACGTGCTTGAAGACGGCCGCGGCGCAGCGATGGTCCTGCGCACCGCTTTTGCTCTTGGTGATGGACGCGACGGCGACCGCCACCCCCGCATCGTCGAGCGGCGTGAGCGGGCCGATCACGCAGAACCGCCCGTCCGGCAGTGCGCCGAGACGTCCGAACACCCGGGCGTCGAGGGCCTCGGGCAAGATCTCGGGGTCGAGGATCGTCGACTGCGCACCTCCCACGAGATCGCTCGCGCCGAAGCAGAAGCCGTCGTCGGCCACCTCGTCGATGGCGAACACGACCATCCGCGCGGCCTTGATCATCGCGAGGGCGGCGGTTTCTTCGGCCGACACGGCGCGGCGCCTCGCCAGCCGATCGAAGGCGGTCGAGTTGCCGAGCGACGACGGCGCGAAGGCTTCGAGATCGGCGGCCAGATCGATCGTGCGCGCGTAGAGATCGTCATCGACCTCCATCGTCGCCTTGGACAGCCACTGGCGTGCGATCGCCTCGATCCTCTCCGGCGCGATCGCTTCGACCACCTCCAGATAGAGTTCGGCGACGGTCGACAAGAGCGTCTCTGTCGCGCTCGTGACCTCGTCGGTGTTCATCGCGCTCCACCGTGCGGCCGGGACCTCAGATCGACCAGTCGGTGAGGTCGTCGAAGCGGTCGATGAAGCCCTGGCTCACCAGCACCTCGACGACCTTGGCGGCGGAGCGCTCGACGCTCTCGCCGTCGCGGCCGACGATGACTTCGGGGCTCTCGGGCGCCTCGTAGGGCTGGTCGACGCCGGTGAAGTCCTTGATCTCGCCGGCCATCGCGCGGCGGTAGAGGCCCTTGACGTCGCGGCGCACGCATTCCTCCAGCGGCGTGTCGACGAAGACCTCCACGAACTCGCCGGAGGGCAGGGTGGCGCGCGCCATGTCGCGCTCGGTCCGAAACGGCGAGATGAACGAGCAAAGCACGATGAGCCCGGCATCGGTCATCAGGCGCGCGACTTCGGCGACGCGGCGGATGTTCTCGGTGCGGTCGGCCTGCGAGAAGCCGAGGTCCTTGTTGAGGCCGTGGCGCATGTTGTCGCCGTCGAGCATGACGGTGTGCACCCCGGCGAGGTTCAGCTTGCTCTCGACCTTGTCGGCGATCGTCGACTTGCCGGCGCCGCTGAGGCCCGTGAACCACAGCACGCCCGGGCGCTGGTGCTTGAGGCGCGCGCGATCCGTGCGGGTGACGCTGGTGTTCTGCCGATACACGTTGGTGGCGCGGCGCAGGCTCTCGGCGACCATGCCGGCGGCGACCGTCTGGTTGGTCTCGCGGTCGATGAGAATGAAGGCACCGGTGACCTTGTTGTCGGCGTAGGGATCGAAGGCCAGCGGGGCGTTGGCGGCGATCGTGGCGAGGCCGACCTCGTTCAGCCGCAGCGTCGTGGCCTGGTCCTGCGCGAAGGTGTTGATGTCGAGCCGGTAGGCCAGCTTGCTCACGGTCGCCGGCACGGTGCGGGTGCCGAGCTTCAGGAAGTAGGAGCGGCCGAAGCGCAGAGGCTCGTCGCTCATCCAGATGAGGTTGGCGGCGAACCCGTCGTCGACGGCAGGCCGAGCGTCGGGATGGGCCAGCACGTCGCCGCGGGCGACGTCGACTTCGTCGGCGAGCGTCAGCGTGACGGCATCGCCGGCCAGCGCCACGGACAGGTCGCCGTCGGCGGTGACGATGCGGCTCACCGTGGAGGTGCGGCCGGAGCCTGCCACGACGATCGCGTCGCCGACCGCCACGCGTCCGCTCGCCAGGGTGCCGACGAAGCCGCGGAAGTCGAGGTTCGGCCGGTTGATCCATTGCACCGGCATGCGGAACGGCGTGTCGGCGCGGCCGTCGGCGACATCGACGGTCTCGAGGTGGGTGATCAGCGCCGGGCCATGATACCAGGGCATCCGCGGGCTGGGCTCGGAGAGGTTGTCGCCGTTGCGCGCCGAGAGCGGGATCGCCGTGACCTCGGCGAAGCCGAGCTTCTCGGAGAAGCGCGCGAAGTCCGCGACGATGCCGTCGAACACCGACTGGCTGTAGTCGACGAGGTCGATCTTGTTCACCGCAAGCACGATCTGACGGATGCCGAGCAGCGAGGCGATGGCGGCGTGGCGGTGGGTCTGCGTCAGCAGCCCCTTGCGCGCGTCGACCAGGAGGATGGCGAGGTCGGCCCCGGAGGCGCCCGTCGCCATGTTGCGGGTGTACTGCTCGTGGCCCGGCGTGTCGGCGACGATGAAGCTGCGCCGCGGCGTCTTGAAGTAGCGGTAGGCGACGTCGATGGTGATGCCCTGTTGGCGCTCCGCCTCGAGCCCGTCGACCAGCAGCGCGAAATCGATGGCCTCGCCGGTGGTGCCGTGCTTGACCGTATCGCGCTCCAGGGTGGCGAGCTGGTCGTCGAAAATCTGGTTCTGTTCCCAGAGCAGGCGCCCGATAAGCGTCGACTTGCCGTCGTCGACGGAGCCGCAGGTGATGAAGCGGAGCGTCGGGCGCTGGTCTGCATCGACGTCGATCCTCGGCGCGATGGCCGAGAGCGGAGCGGAAGCGTTCATCAGAAATAGCCCTCGCGCTTCTTCTTCTCCATGGAGCCGGCCTCGTCCTGGTCGATGAGGCGCCCCTGTCGCTCGGAGGCACGGCTGTCGCGCATCTCGGCGATGATCGCGGTCAGGTCGGCGGCTTCGGACGGCACCGCGCCGGTCAGCGGGTAGCAGCCGAGCGTGCGGAAGCGCACGCTCTCCATCCGCGGCACCTCGCCCGGCGCCAGCGGCAGACGCTCGTCGTCGACCATGATCAGCGAGCCGCTGCGCTCGACCACCGGCCGCGGCTTGGCGAAGTAGAGCGGCACGACGTCGATGCCCTCGGCGGCGATGTAGTCCCACACGTCGTATTCGGTCCAGTTCGACAGGGGGAACACGCGCATCGACTCGCCCTTGCGGATGCGGGTGTTGAAGAGCCGCCACAGCTCCGGGCGCTGGTTGCGCGGGTCCCAGCCGTGGGCGGCGGTGCGGTGCGAGAAGATACGCTCCTTGGCACGGCTCTTCTCCTCGTCGCGCCGCGCGCCGCCGAAGGCGACGTCGTATTTTCCTGCGTCGAGCGCCTGGCGCAGGCTCTCGGTCTTCATCACCTGCGTGTGCACCTGCGAGCCGGACGCCACAGGCGAGATGCCGCGGCGCACGCCGTCCTGGTTGATGTGGACGATGAGCTCCATGCCGGCGCGCTTCGCCACCTGGTCGCGGAAGGCGATCATCTCCTTGAACTTCCAGGTCGTGTCGACGTGGAGCAGCGGAAAAGGCGGGACCGCCGGATAGAAGGCCTTGAGCGCGAGATGCAGCATCACGCTCGAATCCTTGCCGATCGAGTAGAGCATCACCGGCCGCTCGAACTCGGCCGCCACCTCGCGCATGACGAAGATCGCCTCGGCCTCCAGCTGGCGCAGGTGCGGAGGCAGGGAGGTGCGGGGTTGGGCGGAGGACATCGCGGCTCGAGATGGAGAATGGGCTGTCATATAGCCGCGCTCCCGCGACACGCAATGCGAAGGATCGCTTCGATATCGGAAGGGTTTCGGGTGTTTTCGACCTTGCGGCCGAACCGGCCCTGACCGATAGTCCCACGCGCCAAGGACGTCTTCCCGGTACGGAAGGCGCAGAAGAAGCGACGCACAATCAGGGAGTTACGCGAGCATGCCGGCAAGGAAGGCGAAGGTATTCTGGGTGGCGGCCGCCGCCGTGGCGGGAGTCGTGTTCGGTGCAGGTGCCGCGTCGGCGCACGGACCGTCGCGTCAGAAGGTCAAGGAGTCGGTCACGATCAACGCCGCGCCGGACAAGGTCTGGAAAGTCATCGGCAACTTCCAGGACATGAGCTGGCTGCCCGGCGTGAAGTCGACCACCGGCACCGGCGGCAATTCGACCGATGCGAGGAACAGCGACAACGAGGTCGCCCACCGCACCATCACGCTCGACAGCGGCGGCGTCATCGACGAAGGCCTCTACAAGTACGATGCGGGTGAGCACAGCTACTCGTATCGCATCGACAAGGTGGACACCAAGGTGCTGCCGGTGAACGATTATTCTTCGACGATCAGCGTCGAGGCGGCCGACGGCGGCAAGTCTTCGACCGTGACCTGGAAGGGCGCCTTCTACCGCGGCTACATGAACAACGATCCGCCGCCGGACATGGACGATGCCGCCTCGAAGGCTGCGGTCGAGAAGATCTACAAGGCCGGTCTCGAGAACGCGAAGAAGAAGGTCGAAGCCGGCAGCTGAGGCGCGCTGCATCGTGGCGGACCTTCGACCGAAGCGTCCGTCACGAGGTCGAGGAACGCCCGCAGGGTGGCGCGTCGGCGACGTCCTGCCGGTGGCCGAGGCGCCAACCGCGAAGAGGAGACCATGCGACAGCTTCGTTGGACGATCGCGATGCTTGTCTTCGGCGCGGGCGCATCCTCTGCGCTGGCCCAGGGCTGCGGCCCGACGCGCCTCAAGGTGACCGAGAGCGTCACGCTCGACATGTCGCCGGCCCAGGCCTGGGCCAAGGTCGGCAACTTCCAGGACATGAGCTGGGACGCCGACACCACCGGCGCGAGCGGCAGCGACGGCAACCAGCCGGACAAGGCGATACGCGTGGTCACGCTGCAGAACGGCGCGACGATGCAGGAGAGCCTCTACAAATACGACGCCGATACGATGAGCTACGCCTATCACGTCGACCACGTCGATGTGACGAAGCTGCCGGTGCAGAACGCCTCGGCGACGCTCGAGGTGGTGCCTGTCGACGGCGGCGCGAAGAGCGCGCTGCGCTGGAAGTTCGCCTTCTACCGCAACCTCGCCCCGGGTGAAGGCACCCCCGACGCCGCCGACGCCAAGGCCGTCGAAGCGATGGAGCGTTTCTTGAAGTCGGGACTCGACGGGTTGAAGGCCAAGGCCGCACCGCGGTCGTGACGCGCCCGCTGCTCGCCTGCCTCACGGCACTCCTGCTCGCCGGCAGCCACGCCTTTGCCGACGAGGCCTGGATCACCAACCAGAACGCCGACAGCCTCAGCGTGGTCGACCTCGCCGCCCGCAAGGTCGTCGCGACGATCCCGGTGCCCGGCAAGCCGGCCGGCATCGCCTTGGCCCACGACGGCCGGCGGGCGTACGTGTCGAGCACCAACGGCAAGACCCTGTCGGCGCTCGACACGGCCAGCCGCAAGGTCGTGGCGACCCTGCCGTTGCCCGACGAGGTCGTCGGGGTCGCGGTCGGGCGCGACGACAGACACGTCTACGCCGCCGGCTTCTTCTCAGGCCGGATCTTCAAGATCGACGCGGCGACCTTGAAGGTGGTCGCGACCGCTGCGCTCGGCGGCACGCCCTCCGGCGTCGCGCTGACGCCGGACGGGCGCACGCTCGTCGTGACCCGTCGCGATGCCAACCAGGTCGCGCTCCTCGATGCCGAGACGCTCGCGATGACGGCGGAGATACCCGTCGGCCAGCGGCCCTACGGCGTGATCGTCGATGCCGATGGGCGCCGTGCCTATGCCGCCGACGTCTACGGCGACGACGTCTCCGTCGTCGACCTCGGCGCGCGCAAGCAGGTCGGCAGCGTGGCAGTGGGCAAGCGCCCCTACGTCGTGGCGCTGGCCGGAGGCAAGGGCTTCGTGACCGACCAGTACGAGGGCAAGGTCGCGGTGTTCGATCTCGCGACGTTGAAGCCACTCGGGCGGATCGCCGTCGGCGACTACCCCGACGGCATTCAGGCGAGCTTCGATGGCCGTGAAGTCTATGCCGTGAACTGGGAAAGCGACACGCTCTCGGTGATCGATGTCGCCAGCCTCAAGGTCGTCGCCACGATCGAGGTCGGCGACAGCCCCCGCGCCTTCGGCACGTTCCTGCGTCGGACGCCCTGAAAGACGTCTGGCGCGCACCGATCCGTCCACATGGATCGATTTCATTCATGGTTAATTGACGCTGCGTGCGGTGCAACCTAGACCTTATGTCATTGTCGTTGCAGGATGGTCACTGTCAAGACCACGACGGTCCGCGACGCCCGGTTCCGTAGCGTAAGGTTTACGTTGCGTCATCGCTTGGAAGGAGAGTTGGAATGCTCGGCTCCCGTTTCGACCTTTCGGAAGTCCTGGTCGACCTTTCGTGTCGCGAGGAGCCGAACAACGAGGCCTCGTACCTGGAGCTCGAGCGCGAGATCGCCGCCGTCGCGCAGTCGGTGCACATGGCACGGACCCGGACCCGGTTTCGTTGTCCCGTATGCGACGATGCCATGCGGCTCGGCGACGAGCGTGCCATGTCCGAGTTCGGCGGTCTCGACGTCAAGCTTCACCGCCTCGAATGCGATAATTGCGGCATGCTGACGGGCCGCGTCTACCATCCAGCCGTCGGGTATCAAACCAACCTGGTGCGCTGAGTTCACGGATCGTCGCGCGCACGCGGCGGTTCCGCGTGCCCGACGATCCGGGCGACGTCGGTACAAGCGAGGCGCACGCTGCGGTCGAGATCGTCGACGGCGGCGTGCGCCTCGTCGACGCTGAGCGTCGGATCGACGATGCAATGGTAGTTGACGATCAAGCCGTCGGACGTATGCCGCACGCGAACGTGGTGGACGTCGGTGAGGGCGCCGGTCGCCGGCGCATTGTCCATCAGGGTCCGCTCGACGCGGAGGCGATCGCCCTCGTCGCAATCGCGCCCCGCTCGTTCCAGCACCTCCAGCGGCTCGATGTGGCTTTCCACCTCGAAGCCGCCGCCGAGTTCGTCGCCGATCGCGCCTTCGAGCCCCGAGACGATCTCGTGCGCCTGACCGAGCGGAAGACGCCCGTCGATCTCGGCGTCGAAGCTGACCGAGGTGCGACTGCCGAGCGTCTGCACCGTCACGTGGTGGATCGGCACGCGACGCCGGTTGGCGATCAGCAGCGTCCGCTCCACGACGCTCTCGTCGTCGAGCGCCACGGGCTCGTCGGTCACCGTGACCCGGGCTCCGTCGTGCGCATGGGCCACCGCGCGAGCGACCTCGGCCTTGATCGCCGCGACCCGTTCGACCGACAGCGTGCGCGACACCAGGATCGTCACCTCGCCGGTGACGATGTCGCCGATCGGGCGCAGGCGCAACGCGCCGACCCCGATGACGCCGGCGACATGGGCGACCGTGGCACGGAGCGGCCCGCTCAGGCCTTTCGGCGCCGCGTCGATCAGCGTGTCCACCGTCTCGCGGCCGAGCCGGAAGCCGGCGACGCCGACGAAGAGGGCCACCGCCGCCGCGGCGATGGCATCACCGGAGCGGAAGCCGGCGTCGGCGGCGAGCAGGCCGGCCAAGGCCAGCGACGAGGCGACGATGTCGGTGAGGAAGTTCAGGGCATCGGCGGCGAGCGCGGCGCTGCGCGTCGCCTTGGCGATCTTGTTCAGCGAGAACCAGCGGGCGGCGTCGACGACGATCGACACGATCAGCACGCCGAAGGCGAAGGGGCCCGGCTCGACGTCGGTACCGCCCCAGACGAGGCGCTTCACGGCCTCGATCAGGATGAACAGGGCGAGGGCGAAGAGGAAGCCGGTCTGGATCAGCGCGGAAAGCGATTCGACCTTGCCGTGGCCGAAGGGATGGTCGTCGTCCGCCGGCTTCGAGGCCACGCGGATCGAGTAGAAGCTGAGCAGCGTCACGGCCACGTCGCCGAGGTTGTTGCCGGCCTCCGACGCCAGCGCGAGCGAGCCGGACAGGGTCGCGGCCGTGAACTTGGCGGCGGTCAGCGCCACCTTCACGGCGACAGAGACGAGCGCCGCGCGTTCCTTGGCGCGGGTGATGGCGGCGGGTTCGGTCAAGGGGCGACTGCGCGAGCTTGGCGGGGCGTGCCCATAGCATGGATCGACCGCGCCGCCGACACGTTGCCCGGGCCCGAGAACGGAGTCGAGACGTGAAATACCTGCACACGATGGTCCGGGTCGCCGATCTGGATCAGGCCCTGGATTTCTACTGCAACAAGTTCGGCCTCGAGGAGATCCGCCGCAAGGACAGCGAGAAGGGCCGCTTCACCCTCGTCTTCCTCGCCGCACCGGACGACGGCCAGCGCTCCCGCGCCGAGCGCGCGCCCGAGATCGAGTTGACCTACAACTGGGATCCGGAGACGTACGACGGCGGTCGCAACTTCGGGCATCTCGCCTACGAGGTCGACGACATCTACGCGACCTGCGACAAGCTCCGGAAGGCGGGCGTGACCATCAACCGGCCGCCGCGCGACGGCAGCATGGCCTTCGTACGCTCGCCCGACAACATCTCGATCGAGATCCTGCAGAAGGGTCCTGCGAAGGCGCCGGCCGAGCCTTGGTCGAGCATGGAGAACGTCGGCACCTGGTAGCTCAGGTGCGCGGGGTGGCGGCCAGCCCGTAGTCCGCGAAGCGCTCGATCGTGCGCGCGATCTCGTCGTCGGCGAGCAGCACCGGCGTGCCGGTGGCCCCGGCGACGACGGTGAGCTTGGCGAGGCTCTCGAGTTCCGCGGCGCGCCACATCGCCTGCTCGAGATCGCGGCCCGTCGCGACCATGCCGTGGTTGCCGAGCAGCACGGCGTGACGCGGCCCGAGGTGCTCGAGAATGAGGTCGGACAAGGCCTGCGTGCCGAACGGCACGTAGGGGGTGCATCGGATGCGCGGACCGCCGAAGGCCGCGATCATGTAGTGCAGGGCCGGGATCTCGCGATGCTGCGTCGCCAGCACCGTGGCGTAGAGCGAATGCGTGTGCACGATCGCGCCGACATCGGCCCTGTGGCGGAGGATGTCGCGATGCAGGCGCCACTCGCTCGATGGCGTCCGCGGCCCGTGCCACGACGGCGGGTCGTCGTCGCCGGAGAGCGCCATGACCGCGATCATCTCCGGCGCCGTCTGCTCGGGTGGGAGGCCGGAGGGCGTGATCAGCATGTCGTCGCCGTGGCGGACCGAGATGTTGCCCGCCGTGCCCTGGTTGAGGCCGAGGCGGACGAGTTCGCGGCTGGCGTCGGCGAGGGCGCGGCGGAGAGGATCGGACATGCCTCCGCTTTTCTCACGGAAGGCTTTGCGGCAGAAGGGCTCGACGTTCTGGAGAACAGGCATGACTGAAGCCGTCGACTGGCAGCACGGGATCGATCCCGCGCGCATCGCGCTGTTCCTCGACGTCGACGGTACGCTGCTGGGCTTCAAGGAGCGACCGGAGGACGTCGTCGCCGACGACGAACTGCGCGGCGCGCTGGAGACGCTGCGTGCCCGGGTCGACGGTGCGCTCGCGCTGATCAGCGGCCGACAGATCGAGGACCTCGACCGGATCATGGCGCCGCTGGTGCTGGCCGCCGGTGGCACGCACGGCGCCGACATGCGCTGGCCCGACGGCCGCCGCGAGGCGATGGACGCAGCCGCCTTGGCGCGGGTGCGTCCCCTCGCCCGCGCCTTCGTCGATTCGCGGGAGGGCCTCGTCCTGGAGGACAAGGGAGCGGCCCTGGCCGTGCATTTCCGGCGCGTGCCGATGCGGGAAGGCGAGGTCGGCCGCTTCCTGGAGGACGCCGTCATCGGACACGACCTCATGGTGCAGCACGGCAAGATGGTGGCCGAGGTGAAATCGAGCCGGAGCAGCAAGGGGACGGCGATCGCGACGTTCATGGAGACGGCGCCGTTCAAGGCGCGGCTCCCGATCTTCATCGGCGACGACCTCACCGACGAGCACGGGTTCGAGAGCGTGAACGCTCTCGGCGGCGTGTCGATCAAGGTGGGCGGCGAACGCGAGCCGACGATTGCGCGCCATAGACTTGCAGGCGTGCCCGAAGTTCGAGCGTTTCTAAATACACTCTGTCGTTTGGCCCGGGCGAACCCCTAAAATCGGCGAGGATCACGCAATCTTTACAGCACTTTCGTCGATCTAAGCTTCGCCGAGGTAAAGCGGTCACGGTGCGGTCTTGTTTGAATGGCACGTTTGGCACGAGGCCTGGAGATCACGACGATGTTGATCGAGGAAGTCATCCGCTCGTTCGCGGTGGGTTCGGTCGCGGAGGCGGCCGTGGCGAGTGTCGGCGGCGGTTTTGCCGTCGAGGTGAAACGCGCCGCTTCGGCCAGCGGCATGAGCATCGGCGACTACACCGCGGCCCGCGTCGGCCGTTTCGCAAGGAACGGCCGAGAGGGCGAGATGCGTGCCGTCGTCACCGCGATGGCCGCGTCGCAGGTCCCCGTGCTGGCCGGCCTCGAGCAGATCCTCTGCCTGGACCTCACGGAGGTGCGGCCCGGTTCCACGTCGCGCCCGCGCGGCGCGCCTAATTTCGCCTAGAGCCGGATCCGGGAAGGCTGGACCGCCGGGCACATCCTCTCTCGCCGCGCTTCGCCTCGAAGGAGAGGATCTGCCGTCCGGGGCCCCGCCCTAAAGGCGCGAGGTCTCGAAATCGGAGCAGGAGAAGCCGAACAGCGACAGCCCTTCCTCCAGATCGTCCGACACCGTGGGATTCTGCATCAGGAAGGCGGACGTCGTCGGCTCGGGGTGCGAAGCCGCCGCCGTCATCGCGTCGGTCCATTCCTCCTTGGAATAGTCCCCGCGTCCGACGAGGCTGAGCGCGATGAGTTCCTGTTGCTCCTCGACGCTCATGCCCCCGATCAGGCCTTCGGCCTCCTTCACCACCGAGGGCTCCGCCTCGTTGTCGAAGACGGCGACGAACTTGTCGTCGGTGGCATCGGACCCGCCACCGAGGTTCGGCTCGGCCTGGACGCCGAACTCGCGAAACTTGACGATCAGGAAACAGACCTTCTGCGAGTCGAGTTCTGAGAGCATGATGAGCTTTCGTTCGAAGCCACCGGATGGGGCCCATGAAAACGGCGCCCGACGAGGGCGCCGCGGCGATGACGTTCCAGCGACGATCAGGCGGAACGTCGGACCTCGCCACCCTGAGCCTCGAGTTCCTCGATGATCTTGGCGGTGAAGGCATCGAGATCCTTCGGCGAGCGGCTGGTGATGATGTTGTCGTCGACCACGACCTCCTCGTCGACCCAGTCGCCGCCGGCATTCTCGATGTCGGTCTTGACCGAAGGCCACGACGTCATCGTGCGGCCCTCGACAGCGTCGGCCTCGACCAGGAGCCAGGGCGCGTGGCAGATCGCGGCGACGATCTTTTCGGAATCGAGGAAGTCCAGGACCAGCTCGACGGCGCGCTCGTTGATGCGCAGCTTGTCGGGGTTGATCTGACCCCCCGGAAGCACGAGCGCATCGAAATCGTCGGCATCGATGTCGTCGATCTCCAAGTCGGCATCGACCGACTTGCCCCAATTGTCGACGTCCCAACCTTTGATCGGCCCCTTCTTCGGCGCCGCGATATGCACGGTCGCGCCGGCCGCTCGAAGCTTCTCGAGCGGCACGAGCAGCTCGGACTGCTCGTAGCCATCCGTCGCCATGATGAGGATCTTCGCTTCCTTGATGCTCGGCATCTCGGTCTCCGTCGGGTGTCTGTCGCGAAAACAACAGGCCGCCGAAGGACAAGGTTCCGCCTAGCGGACCCGGCGAAAACGCGATCGGGAAGCGATTGCCTCAGGCCGATCGTCGAGCCCAGGGGCGGGTTCCGGCCGGGATCTCACGCTCGAGTCCCGGCTGATAGAACCGGTCGACGGTGGCAATGCGACGCCCGCTTTCCAGAAGCCGCAGCGTTGCCGGATCGACGATCTCGAACGCGTCGAAGCCGCATCGCTCCATCAGCTGCATCTGGTCGAACAGCACGTCGCCCACGGCGCGCATCTCGCCCTTGTAACCGAGCCGTCGACGCAGCAGCCATCCCATGGAATAGCCGCGCCCGTCGGTGAATTTCGGGAACGAGACGGTGACGAGCCCGACGCCGGACAGATCGAGGCCGGCAGCCTCGACGTCGAACCCGGGTTCGATGCGTAGACCGGGCGGCACGGATGCACCGTCGGCCTGCCGTTCCTGCCAGTCCGAGACGGAGACGATTTCGCGTCCCGCCCACGGATCGTCCGCGAACCGGCCGTTGGTGTAATAGGCCATCAGATCCCGTCGCCGGCGTGCGGAAACTCGGTGTGGATGCCACACTCGACCTTGGTCTTGCCGCGCCAGCGGCCGGCGCGCGCGTCCTCGCCCGGTCGCACCGGGCTGGTGCAGGGCACGCAGCCGATCGACAGGTAGTTCTTGGCGACCAGCTCGTGGCGCGGCAGGCCGAAACGCTCCATGGCCTCCAGCACGTCCTTGGCCGACCAGTCGGCGAGCGGATTGACCTTCACGCGGGTGCCCTCGGCCTCGAAGACGGGCAGATGCTCGCGCGTCGCCGACTGGAAGCGCTTGCGGCCGGAGATCCAGGCGTCGTAGCCCTCGAGCGCCCGCGCCAGCGGCAGCACCTTGCGGATATGGCAGCAGCGGTCCGGCTCCCGCGCCCACAGGAAATCCTCGGGATCCTGTTCGGCGAGGTCGGCCGCCTCGGGTGCGTAGCTGGTCACTGCGGTGAGGCCGAGCTGCGCGATCAGCCGGTCGCGATAGGCCAGGGTCTCCGGGAACAGCATGCCGGTGTCGACGAAGACCACCGGCGTCGCCGGGTCGATCGTCGCGACGAGGTGAAGCAGAACGGCCGCATCCGCACCGAAGCTCGACACGAGCGCGATCCGGCCGGGGAACAGGTCGCGGATGGCGACACGCATCCGGGTCGCGGCGGATGCGCCCTCGTAGCGTGCGGCGAGTTCGGCCGCGTGTCGCGCGAGCGGGCCGGCATGCTCGTGGCCGGGTCCGACTTCGTCGGCGCCGACCTCGCCGAGGCCGATCACGTCCTGGCGGAGATCGTCGAGCTTGGGTGCGTCAGGCAGCAGCATACAGCGCCTCCTTGAACGGCTTCATGCCGATGCGACGGAACGCGTGGAGGAAGTCCTCCTCGCGGTCGGTGCGAAGCCTGAGATAGGTATCGACGACGGTTTCGACAGCGTCGACGATCTTCTCCGAAGAGAAGCCGCGTCCGGTGATGTCGCCGATCGAGCAGGTCTCGTCGGCGCTGCCGCCGAGTGTCAGCTGGTAGCTTTCGACACCGGCCTTCTCCAGCCCGAGGATGCCGATGTGGCCGACATGGTGGTGGCCGCAAGCGTTGATGCAGCCCGAGATCTTGATCTTGAGGTCGCCGATCTCGGCGGCACGCTCCGGCGCGCCGAAACGCTCGGAGATGCGTTGCGCCACCGGGATCGAGCGTGCGGTGGCCAGGGCGCAATAATCGAGGCCCGGGCAGCAGATGATGTCGCTGACGAGACCGACGTTCTCCGTGGCGAGGTCCTGCGCGGCCAGGCTGTCGTAGATCGCCGGCAGGTCGTCGAGCGCGACGTGGGGCAGCACGATGTTCTGCTCGTGCGAGATGCGCAGCTCGTCGTACGAGTAGCGCTCCGCGAGTTCGGCCATGTGGTCCATCTGCTGCGCCGAGGCATCGCCGGGAATGCCGCCGATCGGCTTCAGCGAGATCGTCAGCACGCCGTAGCCCGGCACCTTGTGCGGAAAGACGTTGCGGGCGACGAAGCGGCCGAAAGCCGGATCGTTGGCCTGGCGCTCCTCGTAGGCGCCCGATTTGGGATCGCGGGCGGGCAGGCCGGGCATCGCGAAATAGGCGATGATGCGGTCGATTTCGTCCTGGGGCAGGGTCAGGCCGGCGTCGCGGTTCTCCGCGAAATCCTCCTCGACCATTTCGCCGATCGCCTCGGCGCCCTTCTCGTGGACGAGGATCTTGATGCGCGCCTTGTACTTGTTGTCGCGGCGACCCTCGAGATTGTACACGCGCAGGATCGAGTTGGTGTAGGCGAGCAGGTCGGCCTTGGGCAGGAACTCGCGGATGCGATGGGCGATCAGCGGCGTGCGGCCCTGGCCGCCGCCGACGTAGACGGCGAAGCCGATCTCCCCCGCCTCGTTCTTCACGACCTGGTAGCCGATGTCGTGGACCTGGATCGCGGCGCGATCCGACGGCGCACCGGTCATCGCGATCTTGAACTTGCGCGGCAGGAACGAGAACTCGGGGTGGAGCGACGACCATTGCCGGATGATCTCGGCATAGGGGCGCGGATCCTCGATCTCGTCGGCGGCGGCACCCGCGAACTGGTCGGCCGTGGTGTTGCGGATGCAGTTGCCCGAGGTCTGGATGCAGTGCATCTCGACGGAGGCGAGGTCCCGCAGGATCGCCGGCACATCCTTCAGCGTCGGCCAATTGAACTGCAGGTTCTGGCGCGTGGTGAAATGGCCGTAGCCCTTGTCGTAGGTGCGCGCGATGTGGGCGAACATGCGCATCTGCTTCGAGGACAGCGTGCCGTAGGGCACCGCGATGCGCAGCATGTAGGCGTGGAGCTGGAGGTAGACGCCGTTCATCAGCCGCAGCGGGCGGAACTGCTCCTCGGTCAGCTCGCCTGACAGGCGGCGCTCGACCTGGTCGGTGAACTGGGCGACGCGCTCGGCCACGAAGCCGGCGTCGAATTCGTCGTAGCGATACATCTCTTATCCTTGTCCCGCGCCGTTCGGGAGATAGCGGATCGTCGGCCCGAAGGCGCGGATCGTGTCGCGAAGCGTCATGGCCGGACGCCCGTCCTTGTCGGGACCCTTCTCGGTGATGAAGGCGTCGATGACCAGTCCACGCTGCTGGTCGGCGCGCGCCGTGGCGAGGCCTTGCTCGGCAGCAGCGGCATCGTCGTAGGTCGCCGCCTCCGCGACCGTCTCGACCCATCGGCCATCCGCCGCCAGGAACACGACGTGCCCGACGGCAAGCGTGTTGGCGGTGACGATCTTGGCCATGACGGGCTTTCGTGTCTCGAACGGGTCCAGAAGGGCAGATAGTCCAAGACGGCCGCGATTGCGAGAGACGGGATCGGGTGCATTGGCGGCTTGGGAAACACATTCCTTCTCCCGTGGGCGGCGCGGCAGGATGGGTCGTTCGCGGTATCGGGCACATCTCTGCGTCAGCCGACGGATCCGCACCGCCAGGAACCCGTGCCCTTTCGGTCTGTTTGCCAAGCGGAGACCCGATGCTGCCATGGCGCGCCGCATCCGCGCCGCAAAAAGCGCATGGCCAGTCGCGAGGGGGTGTGTCCCCCCCCGGTGTCGGCGTTCGGTGACATCGCCTCGGCCCCTGCCGGCGGCCGAGCCGCCAGGAACGATGCCCGCGGCGCGCACGTTGGCGCAGCCCATAGGAGATTGACGATGAACCGTTTCGCCGTCGCCGCCGTCATCGGCCTCGCATCCGCCGGCCCGGTCCTGGCCCAGACCACCGCCGCTCCGCCCTCGAGCGTGGACGGCGGTGCCTCGACCGGAAGCCTCAGCTCCAAGCTGAACAAAAGCGACGGGGTCATCACGCCCAAGGCGGACATGGACCCGGGCATCCACGCCGATGCGCCCGACCCGCATCCCAACTCGACGCCGGTCGTGCCGCCGGCCGCCACCGGCGGCGTGACGGCGAAGTAGCCCGCAGCGTGACTGTCGCGGCGACTCGTGAGCCGATCGCCGCGGCGACGAACATCGGTGGGACGGTCGAGGTTGACCGTTCGGCCGCGCGCCTGCTGGCGGCGCTTGTCCGCGAGCCGCTTTCGTCGGTGCCGGCAGAGGCCTACGAATCCGGGATGGTGGTGACGCGGGCGCTCGGCCGCATGCGCGTCTATCTGACCGGGCCGGAGCTCATCCAGGAGGCGTTCGTCCGCCAGGCCGATGCGTTGAGCAAGGGCGAGCAGGGCAGGGTGCTGAAGCCGGCGCTCGGTACCGGCCTGTTGACCGCCGAGGGCGCGGACTGGCGCTGGCAGCGCCGCACCCTGTCGCCCGGCTTCGCCCACGCCCGGCTGCAAAGTCTGGTGCCGGCGATGATCGCGGCCGCCGAAGCCACGCGCGACCGGCTGCTCGTTTCTCCGCCCGGCACGATCGTCGACATCGGCCGGGAGACCACGCGCGTGACCCTGCGCATCGTCGGCGACACGATGCTCGCCTGCGCCGGCGGCCTCGATGCCGGCCGCCTCGAGCGCGGCATCGCCGCCTTTCTCGAGCCGGCGCCGTGGGCGATCGCGCTGACGATCCTCGGCGCGCCGGCCTGGACGCCCTACCCAGGCCGCCGCCGGTCCGCCGCCGCCGCCCGCGAGATCCGCGGCGAGGTGACCCGCGCCGTCGCCGCAAGGCGGGCGGAGGGTGGCGTCGAGGGCGAGGACGACCTGATGGCCCTGCTGCTCGCCGCGCGCGACCCGGACGGCGGCCGGGCGCTGACGGACGCCGAGATCACCGACAACGTCGTGACCTTCGTCACCGCCGGCCACGAGACCACCTCGGTGGCGCTGACCTGGGCGCTGCACCTGCTGTCGCTGCACCCCGAGGCCGCCGTCGCGATCCGTGCCGAGGTCGCGAGCGTGGCCGGCGGCGGCCCGCTCAAGGCCGAGCACGTGCCGCGGCTCGCCTTCACGCGGCAGGTCGTCAACGAGACCATGCGGCGCTACCCGCCGGCACCGATCACGTCGCGGACGACGGTGAAACCGATGATCCTCGGCGGCGTGACCATCCCGGCAGGGTCGGTGATCATCCTGCCGATCTACGCGGTGCACCACCATCGCGGCCTGTGGGACCGGCCCGAGATCTTCGACCCCGCGCGATTCGAGCCGGATCGGGTCAAGGCGCGACACCGCTACGCCTTCATGCCCTTCGGCATCGGCCCGCGCATCTGCATCGGCAGCGCCTTCGCCATGCTGGAGGCCACCGCCATACTGGCCGTGCTGGTCCGCGCACTGGACTTCGCAGCCGCCGGCCCTCCGCCGGAGCCGATGGCGCGGCTGACGCTGCGGCCGAAGACGCCGGTGATGCTGCGGGTCTCGCCGGCGGCTTGACGTCCCGCCCTCGGCAAGGCCCGTAGGCGGCGATGCGTCCGCACCTCCTGACCCCCCTGTTCGCCTCGGCCGCGGCTCTTCCGGGCATCGGCCCGAAGACCGGCAAGCTGCTCGACCGGCTCCTCGGGCCGTCCGGCGGCGAGGCGCGTGTGATCGACGTGCTGTTCCACCTGCCGATCTCCACCATCGACCGGCGCAACCAGCCACCGATCGCGGAGGCGCCCTACGACCAGGTCGTCACCATCAAAGCGGAGGTGACCGATCATCGGCCGCCGCCGCCGCGCTCGAAGGCGCCCTACAAGGTGCTGATCGAGGATGGGACCGGCGACGTGCTGCTGGTGTTCTTCCTGTCGAACCACGCCTGGATCGAGAAGAGCCTGCCGCTCGGCGCCCAGCGCTGGGTGTCGGGCAAGCTCGAGCTCTACGACGGCCATCGCCAGATGGTGCATCCCGACAAGGTGGTCGACGAGGCCGGTTTCGCCGCCATGCCGCTGTGCGAGCCGGTCTACGGCCTGACGGAGGGGCTCTACCCACGCGTGCTGCAGAAGGCGGTCGACGCGGCGCTCGCGCGCGTGCCGTTCCTGCCGGACTGGTACGAGGGACTCGGCGTGAAGATGCCGCCGATGCCGACCTTCGGCGAAGCGCTCGCTACGGTGCACCGGCCCGACGATCCGAAGGCCATCGCGCTCGACGCCCCCGCACGTGTTCGTTTGGCGCTCGACGAACTCTTCGCCCACCAAATCGCGCTCGCCCTCATGCGCAAG
>CAZZWW010000013.1:0-8816 GCA_964657815.1 Vulcanimicrobiota bacterium
AGAACCCGCCGGCGGCGCGTCCGCTTCGCTCCACCGCCGTAGAGCGAAGCGGAAATCCGGAACCAGTCACGGGAACGGGTCTCTGTCGAGCCTGTCGGATTCGTCGATCTCCAGCTCCGTCCTGTCGTCCTCCTCGCCGTAGAGCTCCTCGCACTCCTCCGGCGCCTCGGTGTCCAACGGGTCCTCGTCGGCATCCAGCGGCCCATCGTGGGGCAGCGGGACGCTGAAGCCAGTCGGCAGGCGCCCGTCGAAGAGGCCGGCGCCGCGCAATTCGTCCAGCCCAGGCAGGTCGCCGATCGTCTCCAGCCCGAAATGCAGCAGGAAGCCCTCCGTCGTCCCGTAGGTGATCGGCCGACCCGGCGAGCGCCGCCGGCCGCGGGGACGGATCCAGCCGGTGGAGAGCAGCACGTCGAGCGTGCCCTTGGCGACGCTGACCCCACGGATGTCCTCGATCTCGGCGCGCGTCGTCGGCTGGTGGTAGGCGATGATCGCCAACGTCTCCGTCGCCGCGCGCGACAGCTTCAACAGCTCGCGTCCGCTCGCCGAGAGCAGCCATCCCAGGTCGTCGGCGGTGCGGAACACCCATTTGACACCGACCCGGACCAGGCGCACGCCCCTGCCCTCGTAGTCGGCGCGCAACTTCGCCAGCGTCGCGCCGACGGCGACGCCGTCGGGCAGCCGCCTGGCGATGTCGGCCTCCGCCATCGGCTCGGGCGCGGCGAACAGCAGGGCCTCGGCGATGCGCACCGCCTCGGTCAGCCGCAGCGCGGCGGCGTCGCCGTGCTTCTGCGCGACATCGGGAAAGAGCCGGGCGATCTCGGCGGTCACGCCGGTGCCACCGCAGCCTTGACCCAAAGCGGCGCGAAGGCGCGATCCTGCCGCAGGGCGAGGCGGCCCTCCTTGACCATCTCCAGCGTCACGGAGAAGGCCGAGGCGCGCACGCTGCGGCGCAGCGCCGGCGCGACGCAGTAAGCGACGAGGAAGCCGTCGAGCTCGCTCCAGTCGAGTGCGAAACCGGTGAGGCGCGCCAACGCCTCGCGCGCCTCGGCCAGCGACCAGACTACCCGTTTCTTCAGCGTGACCCGCGACAGCGCCTGCCTCTGGCGCTGGCGGGCGTAGGCGGACATGAGATCGTAGATGGTGGCGCTGTAGATCGGCGCACCACCCTCGAGCACCAGCTCGTCGCGGGCGCCGCGCAGCGCCAGGTCGCGGCCGAGCCGCGGACGTGCCTCCAGCGCCTGGGCGGCGGCGCGGATCGTCTCGAGCCGACGCAGCCGCTCCGCCAGCGCGGCGGCGAGGTCGCCGGCCTCGGGCTCCTCCGGCCTATCGGCGCGCGGCAGCAGCAGGCGAGACTTCAGAAAGGCCAGCCACGCGGCCATGACGAGGTAGTCGGCGGCGAGTTCGAGGCGCACGCGGCGCGCCGCCTCGATGAAGGCGAGGTACTGTTCCGCGAGGGCGAGAACGGAGATCTTCTGCAGGTCGACCTTCTGGCGCCGGGCGAGCTCGAGAAGCAGGTCGAGCGGACCCTCGAACCCGTCCACGTCGACAATCAGGCGCTCCTCGGGAAGCACCTCCGTCGCGTCCGCCTCGTGTTCCTCGAAGGCCATGGCTCCGTTCCAACCCTGGTCGCGGGTGGCGAAGTCTCCGCCGTTCAGGCGATGGCCGCAAGCCTGCGATCGAGCTCGGCCGCCGCGTCCACAGGATCGAAGCTTTGGGGAGCCCGGACGGTTGCTCGCGCCCGCGCTACCCGCCGCGCGGCCTCGCCGGCAAGCGTCGGGGAAACCGCCGCGACTTCGCGGGCCTCGTCCATGTCGCCGTTGCAATGCAGCGCCACGTCGACGCCGGCGGCGAAGAGCGCTTCCGCCTTGTCGCGGAACGTGCCCGGCAGCGCCTTCATGCTGAGGTCGTCGCTGAACAGCAGCCCGTCGAAGCCGATCTCGCCGCGCACGACGTCGCCGATGACCTTGGCCGAGATGGTGGCGGGCCGCTCCGGATCGAGCGCGCGGTAGACGACATGCGCGGTCATCGCCGCCGGCAGGTCGCGGTTGCGGCGGAACGGCGCGAAGTCCGAGCGCCGGAGATCGTCGAGCGAGGCTTCGACGGTCGGCAGTGCGAGGTGGCTGTCGGCCTCGGCGCGGCCGTGTCCTGGAACGTGCTTGATCACCGGGACGACCCCGCCGTCGAGCATGCCCTCGGCCGCCGCGCGGCCAAGCAAGGCGACGGTGGCGGGGTCGCGCGCGTAGGCGCGGTCGCCGATCACGTCGTGGGAGCCCTCGACCGGCACGTCGAGCACCGGCAGGCAATCGACGTCGATCCCAAGGCTGATGAGGTCGTAGGCCATCAACCGAGCGGAGAGCCGGATGGTCGCGGCACGCTCCTCGAGGTCGGCCACGCCGGCGAAACGAGCGGCGGCGGGATAGCGCCGCCAGTGCGGCGGCCCGAGGCGCTGGACGCGCCCGCCCTCCTGGTCGACCAGCACCATGGCGTCGTCGCGGCCGAGCGTATTGCGGATTTCGGTCGTCAACGCGAGCACTTGCGCGGGATCGGCGATGTTTCGCTTGAAGAGGATGACGCCGAGCGGCGCCGCCTCCCGTAGGAAGCGGCGCTCGTCGGGGTCTAGCGCCATGCCGCGGCAGCCGCAGACGAAGGCGCGGGTCACAGGCTGGGTCCGCGGCCTAGTTCTTGGCGACGAAACAGCTGCCGCCGTCGGCCTTGAGCTTCTCGCAGAGGCTCACAGCGTCGGGCTTGCTCAGGCTGCTGACACGCACCCGGAACACCGACTTGCCGTTGCTCTCGGCCTTGTGGAAGCCGAGACGGTGGCCGCCGAGCGGGCCGGCGAACTTCTTGGCGAGCTTCGACGAGGTCGATTTTGCGTCGGCTTCCGAGCCGGGCGCGGCGAGCTGGACGGCGAAGCCGCCCGAGCCTGAGGCCTCGGGCTCGGGCGAGACCGCCTGCGTGGCCTCCGCCTCGCCTGTATCGGCCGAGGCGACGCGCTGCGGCTTGGGCTTCTTGACCTTTGCGGCGGGCGCCGGCGCGGCATCGTCGGGTGCGCCGGCGAGCTGGTCGATGCTCTTGGGCGTGGTCACGCGCGAGGTGCTCTTGCTCGCCGCGGCCTTGGGCGTCGACGGCTTGGCCACCGGGCCGGCGCGGTCGCTGGTCTTGCCGGCGGGCGCGCGCGGGGCCGGCATCGCCGCCGGCGGCGGGTTGTCGTTGGGCAAGATGGTCCCGTCGGGCCGCACCGACACGACGCGAACGCGCTTGGGCGCCGGCATGTCGTTGATCGGGAAGTTCTGACCGACTGCGCCCGAAGGATCGGCCATCGCGGTCTGGACCTGCCCCGGCGAGGGCGGCACGGGCACGCTGGACGCGTCGGTGCGGCGCGCCTGGGCCGCGGCGTTCTCGCGCGCCGCCTGGAGAAGATCGACCGGCTGCTCCTCGCGGTTGGCGAGCGCGGTCGGCGCGGGCTGGCCCTTGCCCATAACGCCGGAATCCTGGCTGGCTGGGGCATCCGCGGTGGTGTCGGCCGGCGGCTGCACCTTGGTCGGGCTCTCGTCGGCGAGGATCGTCTTCACCTCGCGCGGACTCGTCGAGATATGGCCCTTGAGCGCGAAGGCGGTGCCGATGCCGACAACGCCGACGGCGATCGTCGCGGCCAGAAGGTAGACCGGGCGGCGCGAGCTTTTGGCGGCGCGCGGAGGCTGCGCCCAGGCCGGATCGTAGGCGGTCGGCTCGGCGTAACCCTGGGTGCCGTCATGTTCGTGGGCCTGATCGTGCCCGTGCTCGTAGCTCCCGTCGAAGGTCGGCTCGGCGTGGTGCTGGGCGTAGGGATCGTGGCTCGGTACGGCACCGCGCAGGCCGGCCTCGATCGCGGCGAAATCGCCGGACAGGCGGGGCGACAACGGAGCCTGCCGAGCGCCGAAGCCCGGTTCGCGGCGACCATCCCCATGGCCGGACGGTGCCGCGTAGGCCGGCGCAGGCGCGGGAGCCCCGGCCTCGCGGGCGAACACGTCGCCATAAGGATCGGGCTGCTCGCCGATGAGCCGGGCGAGCTCCGCCAGCGGATCGTCGTTGTGATAATGCGCGTCGCGCATCTCGCGCTCGAAATCGTCGAGATCGACCGTCGGACGCTGCTTGATCACGGGCTCGTTCATACTCAGACCCTCGCGCGGCGGCAGCCGCCATTACGCAATCGACCGACTCGGCGAAGCTCGCCCCACGGCCCGCGTCATCGGCCCATCACCTCGAAAGTCGGACCCGATAAGGGTCGACTTCTCGGCTATGACACCACCGATGGTCGAAACCATGGCAAGACGCACACAAGTTCTTTCTCTCTGTTCTTGATTAACAAACAATGATTGTGGCTGATGTTTGCTGTTGATCGGGCCTGCCTGGAAAAATCGACGCGTAATCAGCAACCTACGGCGCAGGCCGAGGCACTTCAAAAAGCGCCTCGACGTCGTACAGGCAGTGCGCCTGACCGAAGGACGCTGTTGGGCAGATCCTCGTCGTGCCTCGGTAATCGTCGCGCCGGGAGTCTAGAAGGCTCTGGCTGCGTGCCGACGTTTGCCCATCCCCTTGCGGAACCCTGCCCTGCGCCCGGAGCCAAGATCGCGAATGCGACGTTCGCGCCAAGACACGCCAAGACAAGGTTTGAAAATGGTCGATCGCGACGACATCCATGAAATGCAAGACGGCCGTGCAACCGACGGAGCGGGCTCGATCGCCGGCTTCTCGCGCCGGAACCTGATCGGCGTCGGCGCAGCCGCGCTGGGCCTCGCCGCCACAGCCGCCCAGGCGCAGTCCTCCGGCGACATCGAGAAGGGCGAGGCTTCGCTGACCGATCCCGGGCCGCAGAACAAGCCGCTCGACGCGCTGAACAAAGACAGCGTGATGCCGCCGCCGACCGACCACGGCAGCGTGCCCGAGTTCTGGCACTCGTTCTCGCTGTCGCATCGCCGCGTCGAGCAGGGCGGCTGGGCGCGGCAGGTCAACGAGGTCGACTTCCCGATCTCGAAGTCGGTCGCATCCGTCAACATGCGACTCGATGCCGGCGGCGTGCGCGAACTGCACTGGCACGACGCCGCGGAATGGTCGCTGATGCTGAACGGCACCGCGCGCCTGACCGCGATCGACTACGAGGGACGGCCCTTCATCAAGGACATCAAGGAAGGCGACCTCTGGTACTTTCCGGCCGGGCTGCCGCACTCGATCCAGGGTCTCGGGCCGGACGGTTGCGAGTTCCTGCTGGTGTTCGACCAGGGCAAGTTCTCCGAGGAGGGCACGACGCTGCTGACGGACTGGCTGATCCACACGCCGCGCGAGGTGGTCGCCAAGAACTTCGGCACCACGCCGGACAAGCTCGAGCCGTTCTCGCAGATCCCGTCATCCGGCCGCTACATCTTCCCCGCGCCGATCCCCCCTGCCCTATCGCAGGACCAGGCCAGCGTCGGCGGCTCGACCTCAAAGCTCGACCTCACCTTCCCGATGATGGACATGGCGCCCTCCAAGGAGGACGCCAACGGCGTCATCCGCATCGTGGACTCGTCGAAGTTCAAGGTGTCGAAGACGATGGCCATGGCGCATGTGACGGTGAAGCCGGGCGCGATGCGCGAGCTGCACTGGCATCCCAACGCCGCCGAGTGGCAGTACTACATCAAGGGCCAAGGCCGCATGACGGTGTTCGCCAACCATTCCGACGCGCGCACGATGGACTTCAAGGAAGGCGACGTCGGCTACATCCCGGTGACGCTGCCGCATTACATCGAGAACACCGGCTCGGACGACCTCGTGTTCCTCGAGATGTTCAAGTCGCCGGTCTACCAGGACGTGTCGCTGAACAGCTGGCTGGCCGCGATCCCGCCGGAGCTGGTCGAGCAGCACCTGTCCTTGAGCAAGGACGTGCTGGCGGCGATCCCGAAGGCCAACAACGGCATCGTGCCCAAGAGCGCGTAGTTCGAAGCACTGACCTCTGCCGCTTCCGCGGGAGAGGTCATCCCAGGTGGAACCACAGCGTGGCGAAGCCGAGGAACGAGGAGAACCCGACGACGTCGGTCACAGTGGTGACGAAAGCCGAGGAGGAGACAGCCGGATCCACCTCGAACCACTCGAGGACGAGCGGCACCAGGATGCCGCCGAGCGCGCCGGCGACGAGGTTGGTCAGCATCGCGCCGGCGATGACCACGCCGAGGCCGGGCTGGTGGAACCACACCCACGCACCGAAGCCGGTGATCACGCCGAAGGCGATCCCGTTGATCGCACCCACCAGCAGCTCGCGGCCGATCACGCGCGCGGCGTTCATCCGCGACAGCTCGCGGGTCGCGAGCGCGCGGATCACCACCGTCATGGTCTGGGTCGCGCCGTTGCCGCCCTGGCTGGCGACGATGGGTGCCAGCACCGCGAGCGCCACCATCTTCTGAAGCTGACCGTTGAAGGCGTCGAGCACGGAGGAGGCGATGAAGGCGGTGATGAGGTTCACGAACAACCACAGGAAGCGGCTGCGCGCGATCACCCAGACCTTGTCCGACAGCTCCTCGTCGCCGCGGACGCCGCCGAGCGCCTTGATCTCCTGGTCGGCCTCCTCGCGGATCACGTCGACGACATCGTCGATGGTGATGACGCCGAGCAGCCGCTCGCCCTCGTCGACGACCGGCGCCGAGACGAGGTTGTAGCGCTCGAACAGCGCGGCGATGTCCTCGGCGTCGTCGGTGACCTGCACGCGGCGCCGGTCGGTGCGCATGCACTCGCCGAGCGGCGTCTCCGTCTTCATGCGCATCAGCGCGTCGAGGAAGACGTTCCCGAGGAAGCGATGCGCCGGATCGACGACGAAGACCTCGTAGAACTGGTCCGGCAGCGCATCGGCCTCGGCGTCTCGCAGCATGTCGATGGTACGCCCGGCGGTCCAGAACGGCGGCACCGTCACCACCGTCGTCTGCATCAGGCGGCCGGCCGAGTTCTCGGGGTAATCGAGAGAGCGCTTGAGCGCGGCGCGGTCCACCGCCGGCAGCGCCTCGAGGATCTCCTGCCGGTCGGCGGCGTCGAGGTCCTCGAGCAGGGAGACGGCGTCGTCGCTCTCGAGGTCCCGCACGTAGAGGGCCACCGCCGCGTTGGGCAGCTCCTCGATGATCTCGTCGCGGATGTTCTCGTCGACCTCGGTCAGCGCCGTGAAGTCGAAGTCGGGGCCGAGCAGCGTGATCAACTCGGGCCGGGTCTCGGCCTCCATGGACTCGAGCAGGCGACCGAGGTCGGCCTCGTGGAGATCCTCGACGAGGCCTTTCAGCTCGGCACGATCGCGCTCGTTGACGGCCGCCTCGACCGCCTCGACGAAGGCCGGCCTGAGCGCGCCATCCTCGTCGTGCGACTCGTCCTCGGGTCGAGGAGCGAGCGCCGTGTCGTCGTGCCGCTCCTCGACCTCGCTCATGCACACCCCCGCCTGAGCGCCGGTCTTAGGGGCGGCTCAGGCACAAAACAACGAGGACGATCAGGCCGCTCGCGGCAGCGCGGCGCAAAGCGCCTCCACAGCGTCGGGCAGTTCGTCGAAATGCGAGATGACGCGATCGGGCGCGAGGTCGGTCATCTTTTCCGGCGCGTAGCCGAAGTCGAGCCCGATCACCGGGAGGCCGGCGTTGCGCGCGGTGTCGACGTCGGTCGCGGTGTCGCCGACCATCACCGCGCGGGTGGGGTCGCCGCCGGCCTTCTCGATCGTCAACCGCAGAACGGCGGCGTCGGGCTTCGACATCGGGAAGGTGTCTGCGCCGACGATGGCCGCGAAACGATCGGTCAGCCCGAGATCGCGCAGCAGCATCTTGGCCGGCTTTTCGAATTTGTTGGTGAGGATCGCGAAGCGGTGGCCAGCGGCGGCGAGCTTGTCGAGTGCTGCGAGCGCGCCCGGGAACGGCCGCGTCTCGTCGGAGAGCCGCGTCTCATACTCGGCGAGATAGGCTGCGAACATCTCCTCGAGGCGCGCGTCGGAGACGCTGGCACCCTGGGACTCGAGGCCGAGACGGATCAGCACGCGGCCGCCGCGCCCGACGAACTTGCGCGCCTTTTCCAGCGGCAGCGGCCCCAATTGCTCGCGCGCGAGGATGACGTTGAGAGCGCTGACGAGGTCGGGCGCGCTGTCGACGAGGGTGCCGTCGAGGTCGAAGACGATGAGGGGCGCAGAGGAACCGGCTTGAGGCATGACGCGGCGATAAAGGCTCGCGCCGACGCGGGCAAGCACGGCCGATGCGGCCACGACGTCACAGGATCTTCTGCACGATCACCATGTCGAGCCAGCGACCGAACTTGACCCCGATCTCGGGCATGCGGCCGACCTCGACGAAGCCGGCCTGGCGATGCAGAGCCAGCGAGCCCTCGTTGTCGGCGCCGATCGTGCCCACCATGACGTGGTGGCCGGCGGCGCGGGCGCGCTCCTCGAGCGCAGCGAGCAACGCCCGGCCGTGGCCGCGGCGCCCGGCAGCGGGGTCGACGTAGACGGAGTGCTCGATGGTGTGGCGAAAGCCCGAGTAGGTCCGAAACGGCGCCAGCGAGCCGAAGCCGGCAACGGTGCCGTCCTGCTCGCCGACGATGACGGGCAGGCCGCGCCTCGTGCTGGCCTCGAGCCACGCCCTGCCGCTCTCCAGGGTCTCAGGCGTCTCCGTCCAGCGCGCCGTCGTCCGCGTGATCGCCTCGTTGAGAATGGCGACGAGCTGCGGAAGGTCCGCCTCGTTGGCGTCACGGATGATCATGGCCAGTCGCGGCTCCGGCGAGACCTGCTTGGAAGACGCACCGCGGACCATAGGATGGTGCCATAACCACCTCCTCGACGCAGGACGCGG
>CAZZWW010000013.1:8826-19520 GCA_964657815.1 Vulcanimicrobiota bacterium
GCGACCGCGTCCTGCTGAAGTCGGAACTGATCCGGTGGATCGTCGGCGCGATCGTCCTCATCCTTTTCGGCACCGCAGGGCCGGTTCTCGCGCTGGTCAAGTCCGTCACGCATCGACGTCGTCCTATCGCCTCCCGAACAGCCGCTCGATGTCGGCGAGCTTGAGCTCGACGTAGGTCGGGCGGCCATGGTTGCATTGGCCGGAGCCCGGCGTCGCCTCCATCTCCCGCAGCAGCGCGTTCATTTCCTCCGGCCCGAGGCGGCGGCCGGCGCGCACCGAATGGTGGCAGGCGAAGGTCGCGAGATAATGGTCGAGGCGGCGCTCCAGCGGCAGCGCGCCAGCCTCGTCCTCCTCCAGCGCGCCGGCGAGGTCGCGCACGAGCTTGGTGGCATCGACCAGGCCGAGTTCCGCCGGCGTCTCGCGCACCAGCACCGCGCCCGGCCCGAAGCTCTCGATCGCGAGCCCCAGCGTCGCCAGCATCGGCGCCGCCTCGACCATGCGCTCGGCCTCGGGTGGATCGAGGTCGACGACGGCGGGGATGAGCAGCGGCTGGCCGGCGATGCCGCGCGCGGCGCGCGCGCGCTTCAGCCGCTCGTAGACGAGACGCTCGTGGGCGGCGTGCTGGTCGACTATGACGAGACCGTCGGAGGTCTGCGCCAGGATGTAGGTGTCGTGCACCTGGGCGCGCGCGGCACCGAGCGGCGCGGCGACCGCGTCCGGCGGCGGCGCCTCGCGAGCCATCGTGCGCGCCGACGGCGTTGCGATGTCGTCGACGAAAGCCGCCTGCCCCCCCTCACCGAAGCCATGCGGTGCCGAGGGCGAGGCGCCCGCGCTCCATTCCGCCGCCCTCGCGGGCGGGTTCGTCCAACGATTGCGCTGGGCGAAACCCTCCACCGCTGCCGCCGCGCTCGGCGTCGCCCGGTGCAGCGCGGCGGCGAGCGTCTGCTTCAGCGCGCCCACGATGAGGCCGCGCACGAGGCCGGGGTCGCGGAAGCGCACCTCGGCCTTGGCCGGATGCACGTTGACGTCGACGAAGCCGGGATCGCAGCCGACGAACAGCGCCACGGTGGGATGGCGCCCCGCGGGCACGACGTCCGCGTAGGCGGCGCGCACGGCGCCGAGCAGCAGCTTGTCCTTCACGGCGCGGCCGTTGACGTAGAGGTGCAGCGCGCCGGCGTCGCCGCGGTGCCAGGTCGGCAGTCCGGCGAAACCGTCGAGCGTGACGCCCTCGCGCACCGCCGCCACCGGCAGCGCGTTGGGGCGGAAGTCGCGGCCGAGCACCTGGGTCAGGCGTTCCAGCAGGCCGGCGGCGCCCGGCTCGCAGGCGGGATGGTCGAAGCCGGCGGTGTCGGACGAGGCCAGGGCGAAGCGCACCCGCGGGTGCGCCATGGCGAGGCGTCGCAGCACGTCGGCCACGGCGCGGGCCTCGGCCTTGTCGCCCTTGAGGAAGGCCAGCCGCGCCGGCGTCGCGGCGAAGAGGTCGCGCACCTCGACGCGGGTGCCGGGCGGCTGCGCACCTGGTCTCACCTGGCCCTTGCGGCCGGCGTCGACCTGCAGTGCGTGGCCGCTTTCGGCGCCGGCGACGCGCGTGGCGATGGCAAGCAGCGCCACCGAGGCGATCGAGGGTAGCGCCTCGCCGCGGAAGCCCAGCGTACCGATGCGGGCGAGGTCGCCGTCGGGCAGCTTGGAGGTGGCGTGGCGCTCCACCGCCAGCTCGAGGTCGGTGGCATCCATGCCGGCGCCGTCGTCGACGACGCGGATCAGCCGGCGTCCGCCGCCTTCGATCGTCACCTCGACGCGGCGGGCGTCGGCATCGAGCGCGTTCTCGACCAGCTCCTTCACCGCCGCGGCCGGCCGCTCCACCACCTCGCCGGCGGCGATGCGGTCGATGAGCACGCGGTCGAGCCGGCGGATCGGCACGGGTTCGGGACCTTTCGATGAGAGAGACTCGGGGGACGCGTCCGCCGTTCGGCCCCTGCCTGCCACAGCACCGCGGCGACGGCAAAGACCGAAATCTGCGCCCTACCCCAGCAGCTCCAGCACCCTCGTTCCGCGCAACGGCTCCCCCTTCGGCAGCGCCCAGAAATCGCCCCGCGCCGCGACGGCTTCGGCGAGCAGGACGTGGTAGGCGCGCTTGGGCAGCGCCACCGCGCCAAGAGTGGCGAGGTGGTCTGTCACGAACTGCGTGTCGAGCAGCCGGTAACCCCCGGCTCTGAGCCTGGCCACCAAGTGCGCCAGCGCGACCTTGGACGCGTCGCGCGTCGTGTGGAACATGCTCTCGCCGAAGAACGCGGCGCCGATCGACACGCCGTAGAGGCCTCCGACGAGCTCGCCGTCGGCCCAGGCCTCGACCGTGTGGACGAAGCCGGCGTCGAACAGCTCACGGTAGAGCTTGCGGATGCGCGCGTTGATCCAGGTGCCCTCGCGCTCCGGGCCGGACGCGGCGCAGCCGTCGAGCACGCGGTCGTAGTCGCTGTCGATCCGCATCTCGAAACGGTCCTGCCGGATGGTCTTGGCGAGGCTGCGCGAGACGATCAGTCCGTCGAGCGGAAAGACGCCGCGCTCCTCCGGATCGACCCAGAACAGGCTGGTGTCGTGCGCGCTCTCGGCCATCGGAAACAGGCCGATCGAATAGGCCCGGAGCAGGATGTCGGGCGAGATCTCGATGCCGTTGCGCGAGCGAGCCATGTCGCGAGGGTAGGCTTACGGCCCTGCGCGTCAAGCGGGCGGCTGATCCTCGTTGACCTTAGTGCGCTTCGGGCTTGGCCCCGGCGCCCCCTCCGCGCTAGAAGCGGCCTCCCTTCGCCGAGCCCCGCCCATGCGCACCGCGACCGTCGCGCGCGACACCAAGGAAACCGCCATCACCGTGACCGTCGGGCTCGACGGCTACGGGCGCGGCACGATCGCGACCGGAATCGGCTTCTTCGACCACATGCTCGACCAGCTCAGCCGGCACTCGCTGATCGACATGGAGGTGTCGGCCAAGGGCGACCTCCACATCGACGACCATCATACGGTGGAGGACACCGGCATCGCCTTGGGCCAGGCGATCCGGCAGGCGCTGGGCGAGCGCGCCGGCATCGCGCGCTACGCCGACTGCCTGCTGCCGATGGACGAGACCCTCGCCCGCGCCGCCATCGACGTGTCGGGGCGCCCGTTCCTGGTGTTCCGCGCGGACTTCCCGCGCGACAAGATCGGCAGCTTCGATACCGAGCTCGTGCGCGAGTTCTTCCAGGCCTTCGCCATGAACGCCGGCATCACCCTGCACCTCGAGGTGCTCCACGGCACCAACGCGCACCACATGGCGGAAGCCTGCTTCAAGGCGGTGGCCCGCGCGCTGAAGGGGGCGCTGGCGATCGACCCGCGACAGGGGGGGCAGATCCCATCGACCAAGGGGACGCTGTGATAGGGATTGTCATCCCGGATCGAGCGCAGCGGACATTCGGAACCCATTGCGGCTGCCGGACGACGCGCTTCCTCGCCGAGCGCGATGGGTTCCGGGTCCTCGCTGCCGCGAGCCCCGGAATGACAAGCCTTATCCCGTTTCTTCGAGAGCAGCGTGCATGACCCTCTTCGTCGTGCAGGCGCCGGGCACCGACGACGACGCGTTGACCCGCGCCCGCTTCGTCGCCGACCGCTTCTCCTGGCCGGCCTTCGTCTTCGCCTGGGCCTGGCTGCTGTACAGGAGGCTGTGGCTCGCCTTCGTGGTCTGGGCGGCCGTCGAGACCGCCGTTCTCGTCCTCGTCATGCCGCACGTGTCCTTCGGCAGCGTCTTCCTGCTCGACCTTCTCGCCCGGCTTTTCCTCGGCCTGGAGGCGCACCGGCTGCGCCTCGCCAAAGGGGCGAAGCGCGCCGCTCTCACCGACCTCGTCGAGGCGCGCGACCGCGACGAGGCCGAAGCCATCTTCTACGCGCGCCACAGGCCGGCCGAGACCGCGGCGTGAGCGTCGCCGTCGTCGACTACGGCTCGGGCAACCTCCATTCCGCCGTGAAGGCGCTGGAGCGCGCCTCGCGCGAGGGCGGTACCGGCGCGGACGTCGTACTCACCGCTGACCCCGAGATCGTACGCCGCGCCGACCGACTCGTGCTGCCCGGCGTCGGCGCCTTCGCCGACTGCAAGTGCGGCCTCGACGCCGTGCCCGGCATGGTCGAGGCCCTCGACGAGGCCGTGCACCGGCGGGCGCGGCCGTTCCTCGGCATCTGCGTCGGCATGCAGCTTCTCGCCACGACCGGGCTCGAGCACGGCGGCTCTTCCGGCCTGGACTGGATCGCCGGCGAGGTCGCGGCGATCGAGCCCACCGACCCCGATCTGAAAATCCCGCACATGGGCTGGAACACGCTCGACGTGTCGTCGGCCTCCCGGCCGCACCCTCTACTCGCCGGCATACCCACCGGCACCGATGGTTGGCACGCCTACTTCGTGCATTCCTACGGCTTCCGCGCCGCCGCCCCGTCCGACGTCATCGCCACCACCGACTACGGAGGCGCCGTCGCCGCGATCGTGGGGCGCGACACGATCGTCGGTACCCAGTTCCATCCCGAGAAGAGCCAGGCGCTCGGCCTCGCCCTCCTCGCCAACTTCCTGAGCTGGTCGCCTTGATCCTCTACCCCGCGATCGACCTCAAGGGCGGCCAGTGCGTGCGCCTGAAGCTCGGCGACATGGCGCAGGCCACCGTCTTCAACGACGATCCCGCGGCCCAGGCCGTCGCCTTCCAAAGCCAGGGCTTCACCCATCTCCACGTCGTCGACCTCGACGGCGCCTTCGCCGGCAAGCCGATGAACGCCGCGGCCGTCGATGCCATCCTCGCCGTCGTGACGATGCCCGTGCAACTCGGCGGCGGCATCCGCGACATGGCCACGCTCGAGGCCTGGCTGGGCAAGGGCGTCTCCCGAGTCATCATCGGCACAGCGGCGGTGCGCGACCCCGCCTTCGTCCGTGCCGCGGCCAGGGCCCACCCCGGCAAGGTCGCCGTGGGAATCGACGCGCGCGACGGCCGCGTCGCGGTGGAGGGCTGGGCCGAGGCGAGCGACCTCGCCGCAGACGAGCTCGGCCGCCGCTTCGCCGACGCCGGCGTCGCCGCCATCGTCTACACCGACATCGCGCGAGATGGCGTGCTCGCCGGCCTCAACATCGAAGCGACGCTGGCACTGGCCCATGCCGTGCCGATCCCCGTGATCGCCTCAGGCGGCCTCGCCTCCATCGCCGACGTGCGCCGCCTGCTCGAGCCCGATTGCGCGATCCTCGACGGCGCAATCACCGGCCGGGCTCTCTACGACGGCCGGCTCGACCCGGCCGAGGCGCTGGCGCTGATCGCGGCGGCCTGACCGACGTCATGCGGGGCGGCGCAGCCTGACCCGGAACCGGCGAGCTTCACCGGCTCACGTGAAGCTCACCGGTCCCGGATCTCCGCTGCACTCCGTCCGGAATGACGAGCGCTGCCTGGGCCGTGCTATATTTCTGCCATGACCGCCGAGTTGCCCCTCGCCGACACGACCCTCGTCGCCGAGGTTCTCATTCCCGTCGCGGTGGACCAGGCCTACTCCTATCTCGCCGGCGACCTCGCGTTGCAGCCCGGCGACGTGGTCGAAGTGCCGCTGGGGCCGCGCGCCACGATCGGCGTGGTGTGGAGCGTCGGCCCGCTCGACGGGCATCGTCCGCGCCTGAAGCCGGTCGCCGTGCGCGTCGACCTGCCGGCGCTGACGACGACGCTGCGCGACTTCGTCGACTGGGTGGCGCGCTGGACGGTGAGCCCGCGCGGCACGGTGCTGCGCATGGCGCTGCGCGCGCCCTTCGTCGGCGAGCCGGCGGCGCCGCGCTCCGGCGTCGTCGCCACGGGCATCGCGCCGGGCAAGCCGACGCCCGCGCGCCTGCGCGCGGTGGAGGCGGCGGCCGCGAAGCCGCTGCTCGGCAAGACAGCGCTCGCCACGGCGGCCGGCTGCTCCGTCGCCGTGGTCAACGCGATGCTGGCCGACGGCGCCCTTGCCACGCAGGAAATCCCGCCGGAACCGGCGGTGCTGCCGGCCGACCCCGACCACGCCCAGCCCCGCCTCTCGCCGCGCCAGGCCGACGCCGCCGCCGCGCTGGTCGAGGCAGTGGACGCGCGCCGCACGGGCGTCATCCTGCTCGAGGGCGTCACCGGCTCGGGCAAGACGGAAGTGTATTTCGAGGCTGTCGCCGCCGCGATCCGCGCCGGGCGGCAGGCGCTGGTTCTGCTGCCCGAGATCGCGCTCACCGCCACCTTCCTCGAGCGCTTCGCCGCGCGGTTCGGCGCCCGCCCGGCGGAATGGCACTCGTCCGTCGGCGCGCGCCGCCGCCACCTCGTCTGGCATGCCGTGGCGCGCGGCGAGGCGCAGGTGGTGGTCGGCGCCCGCTCGGCTCTCTTCCTCCCCTTCAAGGACCTCGGCGTCCTCGTCGTCGACGAGGAGCACGAAGCCGCCTACAAGCAGGAGGACGGCGTGCCTTACCACGCGCGCGACATGGCGGTGGTGCGCGGGCGCATCGAAGGCGCCCCCGTGGTCCTGGCTTCGGCCACGCCCTCGATCGAGACGCAGACCAACGCGCGCAACGGCCGCTACGCCCATCTCGTTCTTCCCGGTCGCTACGGCGACCGCGCCCTGCCCGCGCTCGCCGCGCTCGACCTCAAGCGCGACCCGCCGGCGCGCGGGCGCTGGATCGCGCCCGGCCTCGAGCACGCCGTGCGCGAGACCGTGGCCCGAGGCGAGCAGGCGCTGCTGTTCCTCAACCGTCGGGGTTACGCGCCGCTCACGCTGTGCCGCGCCTGCGGCCACCGCTTCCAATGCCCGAACTGCTCGTCATGGCTCGTCGAGCACCGCTTCCGCCACCAGTTGGTGTGCCACCACTGCGGCCATTGCGAGCGGCGCCCGGAAGAGTGCCCGGTGTGCGAGGCGACGCACGCGCTGATCCCCTGCGGCCCCGGCATCGAGCGGCTCGCCGAGGAGGTCGCCGAACGATTTCCCGATGCGCGCGCGCTGGTGCTCTCGTCCGACTTCCTCGGCGCCGGTGACGCGCTGCGCGACGAGTTCACCGCCGTGGCCGAGGGGCGCTGCGACATCGTCATCGGCACGCAGCTCGTCGCCAAGGGCCACAACTTCCCGCTGCTGACGCTGGTCGGCGTGATCGACGCCGACCTCGGCCTCGCCACCAGCGACCCACGCGCGGCCGAACGCACCTTCCAGCTGCTGCAGCAGGTCACCGGACGCGCCGGGCGCTTTGAGAAGCCCGGCCGCGCCATCCTGCAGACGTGGCAGCCCGACCATCCCGTGATGAAGGCGCTGGTCTCGGGCGACGCCGAGCGCTTCTACGCCGAGGAGACACGCCAGCGGGCCCGCGCCGGCCTGCCGCCGTTCGGCCGGCTCGCCGCCATCGTCGTCTCCGGACCCGACCACAACGCCGCCCAAGCCTACGCCCGCGCGCTGGCGCACGCCGCCTTCCACATGGCGCCGGCGGAGCGCTGGTCTCTGGCGCCGGCCGGCGGCCTGCCGGCGAAAGAGGACCTCGTGATGCTGGGACCGGCCGAGGCGCCGATCGCGCTGCTCGCCGGCCGCCATCGGTTCCGGCTCCTGGTAAAGGCGCCGCGCAAGGCCGACATGCAGGGCTTCCTGCGCGCGCTGGCCGAGCAGGCGCCGCCGCCGCGCGGCGGGATCAAGGTCGGCTACGACGTCGATCCGCAGAGTTTTCTATAGCGCCGAATCAGTTCGCGAGGCAGCGCTAGAAGTTCGGATAGCAGAGCGGGCGGGCGGGATCGGGGTCGCGGTGGTAGAAGCGCGGACAGGGCGGCGGCAGCCGCACCACGGGCGCGCCATAGACATAGGCGAAGCGGTTGGGCACGCAGACCCCGAACGGATTGCGGTGGAATGCCGGGCCGCATCCGTCGGCGATCAGGATGACGTGGGCCTGCGGCTCGAACGTCGCGGCGCAAGCCGCGCCCCCGCCCGCCAGCAGAAGCGCGGAACCCGCGACCAGGCACTTGATCATGTCGGCTACTCCCTCGTTGCAAGCTACCAACGAGGAAAGGTTGGTCGCCCCTACGCAGCCTCAGCCGTTGCTGGGCTTGTCGACCTGCTTCTCGATCTGCTTGGCACCGCCGACGAGCCGCGCCCACGCACTCTGCACGCCGCTCGACAGCCCGCGCATGTCGTCGCCGACGACGTCCCAATTGACCATGCGGCGCGCCTCTTTGCCGTCCGGCCCCGGGGCGCTTCCCATGGAATCCGTCACATAGGCGGCACCGAAGGTGAGCAGGATGCCGATGATCACACCGAAGATGAAACGCACCGCACGCCCCCGCAATTGCGATAAGGCAACGCTTGCTCGTTGCTGCCGTTCCGACCGGCGGTAGGCGCGCGTACGTGACCGGACCGGAGACCCGCCCGCATGTCGCTGAAGATCGAAGACTACGCCATGATCGGCGACGGGCAGACCGCGGCGCTTATCGGCCGCGACGGCTCGGTCGACTGGCTGTGCTGGCCGCGCTTCGATTCGCCTTCGATCTTCGCCCGCATCCTCGGCGACGAGGACAACGGCCGCTGGCGCATGGCGGCGACCGACCCGGACGCCAAGGTGACCTGGAGCTACCGCGACGACACACTGATCCTCGAGACGCGCTACGAGACCGCGACCGGCACGGCGATCGTCACCGACTTCATGCCGCCGCTGCGGCCGGAATGCTACCTGATGCGCGTCGTGCAGGGGCTTCGCGGCACGGTCGAGTTCGAGGCCGAGCTGATCATCCGGCCGAACTACGGGATCGCCATCCCGTGGATCCGCCGCGAAAAGGACGACAGCATCCGCGCCGTGGTCGGCCCCGACGCGCTCGTCCTCTATACGGACCTGAAGCTCGAGCCGGAGGGCCGGCGCCACGCCGTCACGTTCTCCGTGGGCGCCGGCGACACGCAGGGCTTCACGCTGGGCTATCACCTGCCCTTCCAGGACCCGCCACCCAACATCTCCGCGGTCCAGGCGCTCGAAGAAACGCACGAGATCATGCGCAAGTGGTCGAAGCAGTATGACGGCGGCGGTCGCTACGAAGCGATGGTCAAGCGCTCCCTGCTCGTCCTGCGCGCGTTGATCTACGATCCTTCGGGCGCCATCGTCGCGGCGCCGACGACGTCGCTGCCCGAGGAGCTCGGCGGCGGCCGCAACTGGGATTATCGCTTCTGCTGGCTGCGTGACGCCACGCTGACGCTGATGGCGCTGATGAACGGTGGCTACATCGAGGAGGCCAAGCGCTGGCGGCGGTGGCTGCTGCGCTCGATCGGCGGCGATCCCTCGCAGATCCAGATCATGTACGGCATCGGTGGCGAGCAGCGCGTGCCCGAGGGCGAGGTGCCGCAACTCGCCGGCTACGAGAACTCCAAGCCCGTGCGGATCGGCAACGCCGCCGCGGGACAGCTGCAGATCGACATCTACGGCGAACTGCTCGACGCCCTCTTCCAGGCGCGCAAGCGTGGCCTCTCGGGAGACGACGCGGACTGGAACGTGCAGATCGAGCTGCTGAAGCACCTCGAGACCGTGTGGACCGAGAAGGACGAGGGCATCTGGGAAGTGCGCGGTGGCCCCCAGCACTTCACCTACTCCAAGGTGATGGCATGGGTCGCCTACGACCGCGCCATCAAGACGGTCGAGCGCTACGGCCTGCAGGGCCCGGTCGAAAGATGGCGCATGCTGCGCGACACGATCCACGCCGAGGTCTGCGAGAAGGGCTACAGCCAGAAGATGGGCGCCTTCACCCAGGCCTACGGCTCGGACAAGATGGACGCTTCCGTGCTGCTGATCTCTCTGAGCGGCTTCCTGCCCCCCGACGATCCGCGCATCCGCGGCACCGTCGATGCGGTCGAGCGCGTGCTGCTCCAGGACGGCTTCGTCAAGCGCTACATCAACGACAACGACGACGGGTTGCAGGGGGTCGAGGGCGCGTTCATCGCCTGCTCGTTCTGGTTCGTCGACAATCTCGTGCTGATCGGCCGCAAGGACGATGCGCGCAAGATGTTCGAGCGCCTCGTGACCATCCGCACCGACCTGGGGCTGATCTCGGAGGAGTACGACATCCAGAACAAGCGATTGATCGGCAACTTCCCGCAGGCCTTCTCGCACATCGCGCTCGTCAACTCGGCCTTCAACCTCGAGCATGCCGATGCGCCGGCCGAGCAGCGCTCGGGCCACGCGGCGTCGAAGGAGAAGGAGCCGTTGGAAAGCTGAGGCGGTCCGTCCCGCAGCAATGATGCGCACCCTCCTCTTCTACACTCACGCGTTCTCGGGCGGCGGGGCGGAGATGGTGTTCGCGCGGCTTGCGCGAGCCTTCGCCGACGGCGGCGACCGGGTGCTCGTCGCAGCCGACCATCGCGGCCCTTTGCCAGCCGAAGATCGCGAGGGTCTGCGCCATGTCCTGCTCGGCGGCGGGCATGGCGCCGCCACGCGTGAGCTCGCCGCGATCCTGCGCCGCGAGCGTCCCGACGCCTCGTTCTCGGCGCTCGGCGCGCAGAACCTGAAGCACCTCGCCGCCGCGACTTTGGCCGGGCGGCGCGGGCGCTGCGTCCTCGGCGTCCATGGTTTCGGCCCCGCCGAGCCGAAGCGCCTGTCGCAGCTCTCCTACAGGCTGAGCCCGCTGACGACCCGGCTGGCGGCGCGCACGATCTGCGTCGCCGATCGCGCCGATCAGAGGCCGTACGTCTTC